>NZ_BADU01000106.1:0-1543 GCF_000239875.1 Pseudoalteromonas sp. BSi20311
GACATATATGGACGCTCCCTTGAAGTCAAGACGAGCTAATGTATAAACATCAAAATTGATGCCTTTATTTTATTATCATGTATCTCATATCACAGTAATGATGCGTCACAAGCTTGCTGAAAAGCAAAGGTACTGACATATATTCGAGCTATGGTGTCATGGTTATCATGCGCCATGCTCCTAATGAGCTTCGTACCAAGGGACCTAAAAAATATTCACCCAAACGAGATTTAATCTCGTGTCTTTATCTGGTTAACCTTGGTTAGCGTGCGCTTTTTGTTTCATTATAAGTGAAGTACATACAGGATAAGCGTATGTTACGACTTAAGTGCCCAAACACCCACTCAGGTTTTAAAACCTATGTCATAACCAGGCTGTCTTAAGTCGTAAACTCGGGTGTGATTGGTGTGTAAAATACGCATAATTAAGCATCCTTTTGTGTATTCTGCACATACTGAGGAGAGTAGAGAGTTTGCTTGGTCAGCAATATCCACATCAGTCGAGCCAATCTGTGTGCGGTGGCGACCACCACACAATTAAAGTGTTTTTTCTCGCGCAACTGGTTTATCCACTGGCTTAGCGCATCTGTTTTATGGTGGCTTCTGGCGATAAGGGCGCGAGCACCGTGAATAAGTTGTTTTCGCAGGTAACTGTTACCTCGCTTAGTAATACCAGACATTTTACTTTTATCGCCTGACGCGTATTGTTTTGGAGTTAATCCTAGCCAGACGCCCAGCTCTTTTGCATTTTTAAATGCCTGACCGTTCCCGATTGACGCTGCATAGGCCGAGGCATTGAGTACACCCACGCCAGGAATAGAGTGAAGTATTTTAGCGTTTGTATCCCGTTCAACGTGTGCAGTAAGCATCGCTTCAATGGCTTTAATGCGTTTAACAAGGGTTTTGTACTCAGTGTAAATATCACTCACCATTATGCGCAGCTGAGGGCGAAGCTCAGAATCACTTTCTAAGGCAATTATCCCTTGCTCTAATGCCTTCATACCGACAGGAAATACATACCCAAAATCGACCAATAAACCGCGTAACTGGTTGGTTGCAGCAATCCTGTTTTGCAGAAGTCGCTCACGTATCTTATGGAGCATGAGTATTTCTTGCTGAGCTTCGGTTTTAATAGGAACGAATTTAATATGAGGGCGTAAGCTTGCTTCATAGATAGCAAGGGCATCGTTACTGTCGTTTTTATTACCGCGAACAAAGGGGGTAACGTGTTGTGCAGGGATAAGGTCAACGGTATGACCGTAAGACGAAAATACTCTTCCCCAGTAGTGGGAAGAATAACAGGCTTCCATCACCACGCGGCACGGAGGGGTATTCGCCATGAAGGCGTTGAGTTTAGCTCTGTTTAAACGTTTATTGCATTCTCTTTTATAGTTAGAATTAAAGCCAGCGACTTGGAATACATTTTTTGCCAAATCAATTGATAATGTGCTAATTTTCATGACGGACGTTCCCTTTTAACTGAGTGTGAGTTAACCAGTTTGGCGCATTGACGCCGTTTAGGGGAGCGTCCATCTCATCACCCA
>NZ_BADU01000105.1:0-1155 GCF_000239875.1 Pseudoalteromonas sp. BSi20311
GTAAGCGTCTAGCGAACCACACCTAGCATCGATGTTCTGATTATCTAAAAATACCTGCTCAATGATAAATTCGGAGCAGGTGATGAAAACTTACAGAACAAGCGCACAGTGG
Source organism: Pseudoalteromonas sp. BSi20311 (assembly GCF_000239875.1). NCBI lineage: Bacteria > Pseudomonadati > Pseudomonadota > Gammaproteobacteria > Alteromonadales > Pseudoalteromonadaceae > Pseudoalteromonas > Pseudoalteromonas sp. BSi20311. The sequence goes on from NZ_BADU01000105.1 coordinate 113, forward strand.
CAGCAGCTTTTGCTGAAACGCAGTACGTTTAGTGGTACTAATATTGAATTCTGCCAACACCATAATGTCGCTATTACGACTTATTATAAACAACGTGCTTTACTGGCAAAAGACCAGCCTAATTCCACCTTGCCAGTGCACACGCAGTGCCTTACATCATCACGTTTTGTCCAGGTAAAACAAACTACTGAAGTCTGCGCGCAAACTCGTCAAAATACGCTGCAGTTTGATACGCTAACCGGCCAACTCACGTTTCCTATCGATTTAGCGACGGCCGATATCGTTGCCATTATTAAAGGGCTAACGGTATGAGGATGTTCGTTGATGTACCCACCGTCTATTTATGTGCCGATGCCGTTGATTTTCGAAAATCAATTAATGGTCTGGCGGCGTTGGTGGAAGCAGAGCTTGAACTACCCGTGCTCAGTGGTGCGCTATTTGTGTTTTGTAATAAAGGCCGTGACAAACTCAAACTGCTTTACTGGGATAACACCGGTTTTGCACTGTGGTATAAGCGATTAGATAAGCATAAGTTCAAATGGCCCAAACTCATGTCACCCACCATGACCTTAAGCGAGCAGCAATTACACTGGTTATTATCGGGTTATGATGTGATTGGACACAGTAAAATTGATGTCGCAGGTAAGCAAATGCTTTAATATTTGCGATCGATTGATGATCATCAAAGTGAGTTCAGTTAGCACTGCAAAGCCTTTGATGATGCCTTAAAATAGGCGTCATGAAAAATGAACTCGCCCTTAAACAGCGCATTGCTGAACTTGAAAAACTGTTAGCGCAGAAGGATGCCCAGATTGCGGCATTGGAAGAGCGCTGGAGCTTGGCCCAACAAAAACAATTCGGCAAAAGTGCTGAAGGCTTTGCCGGGCAAGGCGAGTTATTCAATGAAGTGGAAGAAATTGTTGAGGAAGTTGAGGCAGAGCAACAATCCATTAGCTATACCCGTAAAAAGCCGGTGCGTAAGCCACTGCCAAAAGACTTACCTCGTGAGCAGGTTATTCACGACATCATCGACAAAACCTGTG
>NZ_BADU01000104.1:0-5739 GCF_000239875.1 Pseudoalteromonas sp. BSi20311
GTAGCTAAAAACTATATTGTAAGTGGTTTAATTATAAATGCATGTTTAACTTATGCTATTTATGTAGATCTTTATATAAACTGGAATTCAGAGCCTTGGTGGTTATGGAGTCTATACTCCATGGGGGTTAATGTTGTTGATTTACTGATGATTATAGCTATTTTTATCAATAAAGACTTTTTAGGGCTAATGAAACTTAAAGGTCGTTTATTTAGATCACGCACTGAGTTTAAAAGCCTATAATGACAGATCTATTATGGCTGCTTGTTAAAGTTGGCGAAAATTTAGGTAATTTTATATTGTGGCTATTTTTAATCGCTTTTCTATTCAACCTTTCTTCGAGCATTAATAAACAAGATAAAAGCTTACTGCATATTTCATTAATAATGATGATCTCGTATTTTCTAAGTGCATTTTTAAGCCTCGAAACTTCTACTTATAAAGATTATTTCATATTTGATCTCACAACTATTTTGATTCTTTTTTTGTGGCGAAAAATAACGTTGCAAAACACGCCTATTGCTTTTTATTACTTAATGCTGGGGTTAGGGGCTAATACCTGTTTATTTTTGGGGATGCATTATGATGTTCAAGTTAAAGGGAACATTGATTACTGGTGGTTTTGGGCTGCATACGGGTTTGGCGTTATTCTCTTTGATTTTATAATGGCATTGGCACTATTTATCAATAAAGATTTTTTAGGTTTAGTGAGGCTTAAGAACGTTCTGTTTCCAGCAAGAGCGAAGCTACCTAGCGCAATGTAATGATACGCTAGGTGTTATTTTTAATGCTTGGTTTTACCTAGCCTCGACTGCAATGCTTTCATTACTATGGTATCAACAAACTCACTCACATCGCCGTTATGGCGAGCAACTTCTTTTACCAAGGTTGATGATATAAAAGTATTACGCTCAGCAGGTGTTAAAAATACACTTTCTAAATCAGGGTTTAAACGGCGGTTCATATTCGCGAGCTGAAACTCGTAATCAAAATCAGAAACCGCTCTTATACCTCTAATCAATACATTTGCGTTATGGTCACGAGCCAGATCTGCGAGCAGGCCCGAAAAGCCAATCACTTTTACATTATCTAAATGGCTTAAAATTTCATTTGCTAAATCAACGCGTTCTTCTAAAGTAAAACACGGTTTTTTACTCGGGTTATGAGCAATAGCAACAATAACGGTATCAAACATCTTAGCAGCACGCTGGATTAAATCAGTGTGGCCGTTGGTAAGGGGATCAAATGTGCCTGGATAGATTGCGGTCACTTTCATAATATTTACTGTGTTATTATTTTTAGCCGTAGTGTAGCAGTGTTTAGTGTGCAAAGCAGCCTTGTAAGTAAATTGTATATAACTGCAGCTACGCAGTGTTACAAATGCAATGATTTGTTTATACTAGTGGATTATTTTAATGCAGCATCGTATTTTTGAAAATTGAGTAATGAGTATATGAATACCAAGGATAAAATAATTCAAACCAGTATTTCATTGTTTAATGAACACGGTGAAAGAGCAATATCTACCAATCATATTGCATCGAGTTTAGGCATGAGTCCGGGTAATCTGTACTACCACTTTAAAAACAAAGAAGACATCATTCGCCATATATTTGCACTTTATCGTGATCATTTAAGTACTCACTTTAAGCCAGTTGATAAAGGCGATGATGCATTTAGTCATCTTGGCCCTTATTTAGATTCTTTGTTTGAGTTAATGTGGCGCTATCATTTTTTTTACGACAATCTTGGCGATATTCTCGCTCGCGATAGCCATTTAAAGCAGGGTTACATTGATTTTCAGCAGGAGCTACTTGAGCAAGTACGCAACATTATTTTGGCCTTGCGGGATAGTGAAATTATTGCCATTGATGAACAAGATGCCATCGAGCTTGCTCATACACTAAAATTAACAGTCAGCTTTTGGACACCTTATATGAAAGCAAGAAGACTTAGTGGCGTGCTGGTTGAGCAAGATATTTACCCTGGCATTGTAAAAGTACTGACTTTATTTAAAGCCTACAGCACAGAAAAAAGCGCAAATAAAATTAATCAGTTAAGAGAAAAGTATACTCTTTTAGCAAATTCAGCTCCTCAGAATCCTTAAGCCTGTTAAGTTGGTTAGTTCCTAGGCGTTAATTTTTTTGCTATAATCCGCCGCGCCCAATGCCTGGGTGCGCGAATTCCCGCAGTCTAAGAGTTGAACTATGCTTAAATTTATCGTCAAACTACACCCTGAAATAGCCATTAAAAGCCGTTCAGTCCGTAAACGCTTTACCAAAGTGTTAGAAAATAACATTAAAATTGTATTGCGTCGTGTTGACGAAAAAGTACAAGTACGTAATAACTGGGATAATATTTCAGTTGTTACAAAACTAGACGATGCTCAAACTCGCCTTGATTTTATCGATAGCTTGCAGCGCATTCCTGGCATCGTACAGTTTATTGAAGTGACCGAAACAGACTTTAAAACTCTTGATGACATTTATCAAAAAACCATCTCGTTAGTTGGCCACACTATTATTGGTAAAACCTTTTGTGTACGTGCTAAGCGCATAGGTCAACATGATTTTACTTCAACTGAACTAGAGCGCTACGTTGGTGGCGGACTTAATCAACATGTTGAAGGAGCACGAGTAAAGCTAAGCCGCCCAGAGGTAACGATTCGTTTAGAAATAAAAGACGAAAAAGCCTACATAGTGACGCAAACCCATTTAGGAATGGCGGGCTTTCCACTGCCAACACAAGACGATGTATTATCGCTTATGTCTGGTGGATTTGATTCTGGCGTTGCCAGTTATCAGATGATCCGTAAAGGCGCTCGTACACACTTTTTATTCTTTAACTTAGGTGGTGCTGCCCATGAAATTGGGGTTAAGCAAGCGAGCTACTATCTATGGAAACAATACAGCTCTACACATAAAGTTAAGTTTATTACTGTTGATTTTGAACCAGTGGTTGCTGAAATTTTAGAAAACGTTGAGAACAGCCAAATGGGTGTTGTGCTTAAACGTATGATGATGCGAGCGGGTAGTGCCGTTGCTGAAAAACTAAATATTCAAGCTTTGGTAACGGGTGAAAGTATAGGTCAGGTGTCTAGTCAAACCTTAGCTAACTTAAGTGTGATTGACCGTGTAACCGAGACGCTGATTTTACGCCCACTTATCCAACATGATAAGCAAGAGATCATTAATATAGCTCGCCAAATAGGCACTGCAGAAATGGCAGAAACGATGCCTGAATACTGTGGTGTGATCTCTAAAAAGCCGACGGTTAAAGCCAAAATTGAAGTCATTAAAGCAGAAGAAGAGAAGTTTGATTTTGACGTATTAGATACCGTTATTGATAACGCCCGTGTTATGGATGTGCGCGATATCGATGTTGAAGCTAAGCAAGAGCTTAAAGAAGCTGAGTCAGTTACAGAGTTACCAGAGGGAGCGGTTGTTGTTGATATTCGCTCACCTGAGGAAGAAGATGCCGCTCCGCTTGAAATTGATGGTATTGAAGTTATTCATTTACCGTTTTTCCGTTTAGCAACTAAGTTTGGTGATTTACCTAAAGGTAAAGACTATTACTTATATTGCCAAAAAGGGGTAATGAGCCAGTTACAAGCGCTTATTCTTCACGAAGAAGGCTTTACCACTGTAAAAGTCTATCGTCGTTAATGGCTAAATATTTTAAAAGCGCGGATTTATTCCGCGCTTTTTTTTGCCAAAATTTCAGCAAGTAAAGCGTCGTTATACGGGGTCGCAATATTATGATGCTTGCCTTGTTCACTAATATAACCACAAATTGCCATGATCTCAGTTTGCCTATTGTGCAAAACGTCTTGATGCATAGATGAGTAATTCTCTGCGGTTAAACTCATCACCTTATAGGCGCGCTCGAGGGCATCGATAAGCTTAATATTAAGTTTAAGCGCGGTCGCAATATGGCACGCCTCTGTTAATAAATTAATAATTGAGCTATTGAACTGTGGCGCACGCAACTGGCCATTTTTTATATTGTACAGAGCGGTTAATGGATTTATGGCAATATTAACCAGTAGCTTTTCAAACCTAAGTTGCTCAATATTGTTGCTGACAATTAATTGCGGAATAGTGTGTAATTGCGCACTAAACTGTTGAAGATTTTGAATAGCTAGTTGATTATAGCCCCCTAATACACTTTGCCCGTTTCCAGTATGCTGCACAATATTAGGGTTTGACTTAAATCCAGCCATGCTAGTGGTTAAAAAGTACAACGATTGCTGCTGTGTTAACTGTGCATTTAATTGTTCAACATTACCCATGCCATTATGACTTAGTACAATATGAGTACTCTTGCCTAGAAAAGGTTTTACTTGCGCATAGGCTTGTTGCACTGCAAACGCTTTAACAGTGAATAAGACAATGTCAAATTCAGGAGCTTGAGCTAATTGCTGTTGTGAGATGAAAGTAGCGTTAATTTTTTCCGAAGGAGCATCACCACAGCTATAAAAGCGCGTATTGACTGTGCCCTTTTTGGTAAGGATGTAAACAGTGCGACGTTTAGCTAAAAAATGGCTAAATAACAAGCCAATAGCACCATCACCAACAACAAGTATGTTAGCCATAACGCTTCTTTTTACGTAGTGTTAATAGCGCTTTAGCTAAAAAGTAGCTTGCCGCACCAATAAAGTCGGCAACAAAATCGGCCAGTGATGCTTGTCTGTAAGGGAGGCTATCTTGCATAATTTCTATTGCGGCACCATAGCCGGCTAACAGCAATATTTGTGCATATAAAGGCAGTTTAAAGGCTTTATCCATAATAATGGCAAGTAAAAAGAAAATACCAAAATGCGCCACTTTATCTACATGCGGAAATAAGTTTGCAGCCCCTTTTACCTCTTTAGCAAATAAGAAGGTAAATGCGACAATACTAATCAAAAAAATAGCTTGGTAAACACGCCTCGTCACAAAAAATCCTAAAATCGTATAAAAAAGAAGCCTCAGTATATCAAACTAAATTAGTATCGCACCTGAACAAGATGCAGAAAAGTGTAAAGATTTATCATTTTAACGTTATAATTGCCGCATAAAATTAAGATTAGCTAGTTAGGAGAACATCATGCCTTCATTTGATATTGTATCTGAAGTAGAAATGAACGAAGCACAAAACGCGGTTGATAACGCCAATCGTGAATTAGAGACTCGATTTGATTTTAGAGGGGTCGATGCCTCAATTGAATTAAACGATAAAACAATTAAATTAAAAGCTGAAGCAGATGCTCAGGTTATGCAGTTGTTTGATATTTTAGCTGGTAAAGTTTCTAAGCGTGGGATGGATGTTGCTAGTCTAGAACTTCAAGAGATTTCTCGTGCAGGTAAAAATGTTTTTCGTAACGTTGCACTAAAGCAGGGCATCGAAAAAGACATGGCTAAAAAAGTAGTAAAAGCCATTAAAGATTCTAAAGTAAAAGTGCAAGCGGCTATTCAAGGCGAAGAAGTACGCGTAACGGGTAAAAAGCGAGATGACTTACAAGCTGCTATGCAAGTTGTGCGCACTGCCGATTTAGGTCAGCCATTTCAGTTTAAAAACTTCCGCGATTAATTTATTGTTTCGAGCTAGGCGCTACAGGCGCTTAGTTCAAAGCAACATGTATTTAGCCAAACACGCTATATTGTTTGGCTTTTTTATTTTTAAATCTATGATAATTACCGAACCCCGAACCCCGAACCCCGAACCCCGAACCCCGAACCCGACCCGAACCCCGAACCC
>NZ_BADU01000103.1:0-35966 GCF_000239875.1 Pseudoalteromonas sp. BSi20311
CCAAACAACCGCCCTGACATTTCGATACTGCGTTTATCGGTGTAATTTAAACATTGCCACTGGGTTGGCGCGCTGTGATCAAATAATACGTTTGGGTTTTGTGCATAATCAGGCTTGCTATGTTGATGGTAAGTCGAGGGTGCTTGCTCAAACTCACTATTAGCCTCATAGCTTAGACTTTCAAAAATTTGTAAACAATACGGATCTTTTTCATCGGGGTGTAACTGAATTAAATTGGCGCTATGCAGTGTTGCCCAATTACATTTTGCTGTCAGTGCACAGGCAATCGTGCTGACATCTGAATAACCCACCAACCATTTAGGTTTGGCATTTTTAATTGCGCCAAAATCAAGTAACGGCAATATTTCCATTGCCAGCTCTCCGCCCATTGGCGGCATAATCGCATCTATTTTATCATCCAATAAAAAGTCCATTAGTTGCTTGGCATGCTGCTTAGCAGTAAGTTGAGTTCGCGGCTCGTTTTGACGTAAAAACTCCCCTTCAACAACCTCATAACCTCGATGTTTTAAGCCATTAATGACGATGTCTAACCGTGGGTGATATTTTGATTTGATCCCCGCTGATAAAGAACACACGGCGATTTTAGATCCCACTTTTAAAGGTGCTGGATACAGTATATTTGCCATATTATTTCCTTATTGAAGAATAGGTTACTACCATAACAACATAGCCTACATTTACAAACAATGAATAATAATTGACCGGTATCTAAACCAAATATAAAAACCAAGCATAAAAAAACCAGTGCTTATTGCTAAGCACTGGTTTTTATAAAACGTTAAAGTGAGTTAACTAATTAAATATACTCAACCTCAATGATTTCGTACTCTACATCACCTTTTGGCGTTTTGATAATCACAGCGTCATCCGCTTGTTTACCAATTAAGCCGCGAGCAATTGGTGAATTAACAGAAATTAAATTACTTTTAATATCTGCTTCATCATCGCCAACAATCTGATATTTAACTTCAGCGTCGGTTTCAACATTAACGATGGTTACTGTAGTCCCAAAAATCACTTTACCTGTATTAGGCATCTTTGTTACGTCAATCATCTGCATGTTTGAAAGTTTTGCTTCAATTTCTTGAATACGGCCTTCACAAAAACCCTGTTGCTCACGCGCAGCGTGATACTCAGCATTTTCTTTTAAGTCACCGTGTTCACGTGCATCAGCAATATCAGATACAATTTTTGGACGGGTAACAGTTTTTAATTCGTTAAGCTCATCGCGCAATAATTTTGCGCCACGAACTGTCATTGGAATTGATTGCATACTTTTCTCACTTAATCCCAAGGCCATGGTTATGGCCTTGGCACATTTCCTTAGTTCAATCGCAGGTGTAGTTCTTGAACAGACGTCACTTTACTGCGGTCATCTGCTTGGTTAGCAGTACAGTTAGCAAATGCCGCATTCAATGTCGTAGTATAATTGGTTTTGTGCTGCAATGCACCACGACGTAACACCTTCGAATCTTCAATCGCTTGGCGACCTTCGGTGGTATTAACGATATAGCTATACTCGCCATTTTTGATTCTATCAAGAATGTGCGGACGACCTTCGTATACTTTATTTACACGGCGAACCGTAATTCCAGCATCTTCAAGTGCAGCAGCTGTTCCACCTGTTGCATCTAGCTCAAAACCAAGGTCTGTCATGGTTTTAGCTAGTTCTACAATACGTGGCTTATCGCTATTACGTACAGATAGTAACGCGCGACCACCACGTGGTAAAGTGTTGCTTGCACCTAATTGTGCTTTTGCAAACGCTTCGGCGAAAGTATCACCAACACCCATTACTTCACCCGTAGAGCGCATTTCAGGTCCACGAATAGGATCCACACCTTGGAACTTAGCAAATGGCAATACCACTTCTTTTACGCTGTAGTAAGGTGGAATCACTTCTTTAGTAATGCCTTGGCTTGCTAAAGATTGACCCGCCATACAACGTGCCGCTACTTTTGCAAGTGCTACACCCGTTGCTTTAGATACAAATGGAACTGTACGTGCTGCACGTGGGTTTACTTCGATTAGATACACTTTGCCATCTTTAACCGCAAACTGCGTATTCATCAAACCAACTACGCCAAGTTCAAGTGCCATATCAGTTACTTGCTTACGCATCACATCTTGCACTTCTTGCGTTAGCGAGTGAGCTGGTAATGAACATGCTGAGTCACCAGAGTGAACGCCTGCTTGTTCAATATGCTCCATGATGCCGCCAATAATCACTTGCTCGCCGTCGCAAATTGCGTCAACGTCAACTTCTATCGCGTTATCTAAGAAACGGTCTAGTAATACTGGCGCTTCATTTGATGCAGATACGGCTTCGGTCATGTAACGACGTAAGTCTTGCTCATCGTATACAATTTCCATCGCACGACCACCTAATACGTACGAAGGACGTACTACCAGTGGGAAACCAATTTCAACTGATTTAAGTAGTGCTTCTTCAGTAGAGGTTACCGTCGCATTTTCTGGCTGCAGTAAGTCTAAACGCTCAACAAGTTGTTGAAAACGCTCACGGTCTTCTGCACGGTCAATGGCATCTGGTGAAGTACCAATGACTGGCACGCCGTTAGCTTCAAGCTCACGCGCAAGTTTAAGTGGCGTTTGACCACCGTACTGCACGATAACGCCTTTTGGCTTTTCAACACGAACAATTTCAAGTACGTCTTCAAGCGTAATTGGTTCGAAGTATAAACGGTCTGATGTGTCGTAATCGGTAGAAACCGTTTCAGGGTTACAGTTAACCATAATAGTTTCGTAACCGTCTTCGCGAAGCGCAAGGGCTGCATGAACACAACAGTAATCAAATTCAATACCTTGACCAATACGGTTAGGTCCGCCACCAATTACCATGATTTTATCACGGTCAGATGGGTTAGCTTCACACTCTTCATCGTATGATGAGTACATGTAAGCAGTGTCTGAGCTAAATTCTGCGGCGCACGTATCAACGCGTTTGTACACAGGTACAATATTGAGTTGATGGCGCTTTTTACGAATTTCAGCTTCTGATACACCGGCAATTTCTGCAATACGCGGATCTGCAAAGCCTTTGCGTTTAAGTTTACGCAAGAAGTCTGCATTTAAGCCGACCATACCGACTTCTGAAATTTTAGCTTCATCTTTTAGGATGTCTTCAATTTGTACTAAGTACCAAGGGTCAATCTTAGTTAATTCAAATACATCTTCAACGCTCATTCCATGGCGCATCGCATCGGCAATGTACCAAATACGCTCTGCACCTGGCTCACGTAATTCACGAATGATTTTTTCTTTTGCTTTAGGGTCGTCAAGCGCCACAATTGGGTTAAAGCCTGTTGCGCCTACTTCTAAACCACGTAATGCTTTTTGTAATGACTCTTGTTGGTTACGACCAATCGCCATTACTTCGCCTACTGATTTCATTTGCGTTGTTAAACGGTCGTTTGCACCGGCAAATTTTTCAAAGTTAAAGCGAGGAATTTTTGTTACCACGTAATCGATTGAAGGCTCAAACGATGCTGGGGTTTTACCGCCAGTAATATCGTTTTGAAGCTCATCAAGGGTGTAACCTACAGCTAATTTCGCTGCAATTTTAGCAATTGGGAAACCCGTTGCTTTAGACGCCAATGCAGATGAACGTGATACACGTGGGTTCATTTCAATGATAACCATGCGGCCATCAACAGGGTTTACACCAAATTGTACGTTTGAACCACCGGTTTCAACACCAATCTCACGCAATACGGCCATAGAGGCATTACGCATAATTTGGTATTCTTTGTCGGTTAATGTCTGTGCTGGTGCAACCGTGATTGAGTCACCTGTGTGCACACCCATTGGGTCAAAGTTTTCAATAGAACAGACGATAATACAGTTGTCTTTTTTGTCACGAACAACTTCCATTTCGTATTCTTTCCAACCAATTAACGACTCATCAATTAATAACTCGCTGGTTGGTGAAAGGTCTAAACCGCGCTCACAGATTTCTTCAAACTCTTCCATGTTGTAAGCCACACCGCCGCCGGTGCCGCCCATTGTGAAAGAAGGACGAATAATACACGGTAAGCCGATACGGGTCATGGTATCGCGCGCTTCATCCATTGTATGGGCAATTTCAGCACGTGGACATTCAAGGCCGATGTTACGCATAGCAACATCAAAGCGTTCACGGTTCTCTGCTTTATCGATTGCATCAGCTGTTGCGCCAATTAGCTCAACGCCATGCTTAGCCAATACACCGTGCTTGTCTAAATCAAGCGCACAGTTTAATGCTGTTTGGCCACCCATTGTAGGCAGTACAGCATCTGGCTTTTCTTTTTCAATAATTTTTTCAACAACTTCCCAGTGAATTGGTTCGATGTATGTTGCATCGGCCATTTCTGGGTCGGTCATGATAGTTGCTGGGTTTGAGTTAACGAGTATAACTCTATAGCCTTCTTCTCTAAGTGCTTTACACGCTTGAGCACCAGAGTAGTCAAATTCACAAGCTTGACCAATTACAATTGGGCCTGCGCCTAAGATAAGAATGCTTTTTATGTCGGTACGTTTTGGCATTATTACTCCGGTTAAATTAGTGGTTACGCGCTTGCATCAAATCGATGAAGTGGTCAAATAATGGGGCTGCATCGTGCGGACCAGGACTCGCTTCAGGGTGACCTTGGAAGCTAAATGCTGGTTTATCTGTACGGTGAATACCTTGTAATGTGCCGTCAAATAACGATTTATGCGTTGCACGTAGGTTATCTGGTAATGTGGCTTCATCTGCAGCAAAACCATGGTTTTGTGCGGTGATCATTACGACATCGCGGTCAAGATCTTTAACTGGGTGGTTACCACCATGGTGGCCAAACTTCATTTTTACTGTTTTAGCACCTGAGGCAAGCGCTAATAGTTGATGCCCTAAACAAATACCAAAAATTGGCGTATCGGTTTCTAAAAAGGTTTTAATTGCATCAATGGCGTAAGTACATGGCTCAGGATCGCCAGGGCCGTTTGATAAGAAAATACCATCTGGGTTTAAGGCTAGTACGTCAGCGGCAGAGGTTTGTGCAGGTACTACGGTTAGTTTACAACCACGATCAACAAGCATACGTAAAATGTTACGTTTAACACCGAAGTCGTAGGCAACAACATGAAACTTTTCATCATCAGCGTGTAAGGTTTTAAACCCCTCGCCTAATGTCCAGCTTGATTCGCGCCACTCAAAATTTTCCTTGGTTGAGACAACTTTTGCTAAATCCATACCTTTTAAGCCTGGGAAGGCTTGCGCGGCTTCGAGCGCTTTTTTCTCGTCTAGTTCGTCACCAGCAACAATACAGCCATTTTGTGCGCCTTTGTCACGCAAAATACGGGTTAGTTTTCTGGTGTCGATGTCCGCAATACCTAAAATATTACGTTCTTTTAAGTAATCATCTAACGATTGCTCGTTACGAAAATTACTCGCTAGCAGTGGCAAATCACGGATCACTAGGCCTTTAGCCCAAATGTGACTCGCTTCTTCGTCTTCGCTGTTGGTACCCGTATTACCGATATGTGGGTACGTCAAAGTTACGATTTGTTCCGCGTACGATGGATCAGTCAAAATTTCTTGATAACCAGTCATAGACGTATTGAATACTACTTCACCGACTGACATGCCGTCAGCGCCGATTGCAGTACCGCGAAACACTGTGCCGTCTTCTAGGACTAACAGAGCGGATTTAGTCAAGTTAAACCTCCTAACAGTAAAAAACGGGAGTAAGCAAATTGCTTAACACCCCGCCAATACCCAAATAATTGGTCAAAACCTGATTTCTGTGAGCTTAAATTGTTTTACGCAGTCTTAAATGATGCCGATGTAAACCACTAAACCTTCATTCATTTTTCTTGCCTAAAACTCTTTTCATTCCCACACAAACCCCGGTTTTGCTAACCATATGAGTATAATTGGAAACACGCATTTAGTAATTTTTGGCAAATTGGCTGCATTCTACATGAAGTTGGCTTTTAGGTCTAACGCTAATTAGTAAATTGTAATAAATAAGTGGTTATAGCAAAAAACCACCCCAAAGCGTTAAAAAAGGAACTTAACTACTTTAAATCTAGCACATCTTGCATATCATAAAGTCTTGCAGGTTTATTTTTCAACCACTGCGCAGCTCTTATAGCACCTAGCGCGAAGGTCATTCGCGAACTTGCTTTATGGGTTAATTCAAGTCTTTCGCCCATTGTAGCGAAGTAGGCCGTGTGTTCACCTACTATATCACCGCCCCTTAGCACCGAATAACCAATTTCATTTTGTGATTTGGCCTGCTCTATGTTGTTGCGATCATAAACGGCAACCTCATCATGATCCCACCCTTTTGCCTGAGCAATCGACTCGCCAATGGCAAGTGCAGTGCCCGATGGCGCATCAATTTTATGACGATGATGTGCTTCAAAAATTTCTATATCTAAATCATCGCCTAGTTTTGTCGCTGCCGTTTGCACTAAGTTAAGCAGTAAATTTACGCCCACGCTATAATTACGCGCAAATACAATCGGAATATGTTTAGCGGCATCCGTTAATAGCGCCATATCGTCATGAGTTAAGCCGGTGGTGCCAATTACCATAGGTGTTTTTTGCTCAACGGCTGTTTTTAAATGATTTCTCATGCCTTCAGGCAAAGTAAAGTCTATAAGCACATCTACATTTTCAACCTGCTGTTCACTGCTAAACTTAATCTCTTTTGCCGCTGCGCTATTAAGCTGATTAACGGGCAGGTCTAATAACGGTGACTGACTGCGCACATAGGCCGCCGCTAATTGTGAATTTTTATTGATTGTTGCTGCTTCTACAAGTGCCAGGCCCATACGGCCATTCGCACCAAACACACCTACTCGATTCATCTTTTTACAACCTATGTATTTTTTAGTTAGCTAGATTTTATCTAAAACTCATGTAATAGTCAGGAAAGCTTATAAAAAAGCTTCGATTATTTTAGGGTCTGTTGACCTTTGCGGATTAAAATTTGTTTAAACTAGGAGCGGTTTAATCGTGGCGCGAGGTTTGTAACCTAGTGGGCTAAGTAAAAACCGAGCAACAAAGAGTAAATCGTCCCTAGGCAGAACCCTTCGGGCAGCGCCTGTTTGGCATTGATGCTGCGTTATCGCCTATTTATGGGGAACAACCACACCACATAGGCTCTGCCTTGCCTAAATACCAAACAGACTGCTGCAAATTTAACCTTGAAAGATCAACAGACCCTCATAATATTAACAGATAGTCTTTGCATTTAGCCATCTATACATTTAAACTTCCTTTTTTGCGCCGATTTGGTCTTTGGCTTGCGGGCGCTGTTGAGTTACTTATCTGGTTAGATAGTAAAACAAACAACTAAATTCAGCTAAAAGAGGGATGCTTTGGCTGTTTAATATATCAATCGGTTTCGATTGCTATGAATAATTAACGAGGATTATGATGCAGCCATCATTTGATAAAAATAAAGCAAGATTTTCTTTGCTCCCCCTACTCACCTTTGTTGCTATTTTTTTAGGCTCAGGCTTATATTTGCAATCTCAAGGGGTTGATTATGCATTTTATCAACTCCCAGCACCGGTCGCTATTTTACCCGCGATTGTTTTAGCCTTTATTTTAAATAAAACCAGTATCAACCAAAGCGTAGAGACCTTTATTAAAGGTGTGGGTAATAACAATATTATTACCATGTGCCTTATTTACTTACTAGCGGGTGCTTTTTCGGCGGTTGCAGGTGCAACCGGCGGTGTGGATGCGGTTGTTAATGCTGGTCTTTCACTTATACCTCCTTCATTATTACTGCCTGGTTTGTTTTTAATAGCGGCGGTTATTTCTACTGCGATGGGTACGTCAATGGGAACTATCGGTGCTATTGGCCCAATTGCCTATGCAGTATCTATTAAAACAGGAATTGATCCAGCTTTAATGGCCGGTACCATTGTATCTGGTGCTATGTTTGGTGATAACTTATCAATAATTTCTGACACCACGATTGCTGCTACGCGTACGCAAGGCTGTGAAATGAAAGATAAGTTTAAAGAAAACCTTAAAATTGCTGTTCCGGCCGCCATACTCACTATTGCATTGCTATTATTTTTAACGCCTGCAGCACAAGTAGTTGATACCAAAGACTACGATATTTTATTAGTACTTCCTTATGCCTTTATTTTAGTCCTGGCGGTAATGGGCTTTAATGTGTTTGTCGTGCTGTTAAGCGGTATTGTGTTTGCCGCATTAATGGGCTTTACCGGCAGCTATGAAGGTGCAAGCTTTGTAAAAGATATTTACAAAGGCTTTAGCGACATGCAGGAAATATTTTTACTGTCTATGTTTATTGGTGGCCTCTCTGAGTTTATTCGTATTAATGGCGGCCTCGACTATATCGCTCAAAAAATTCAAGCTATTACTAAAGTCATTGCCAAATGGCACCGTAAAGTAGCCGATCAGTTAGGGATCGCGGCATTAGTTGTCACCAGTAATATGTGTATTGCCAATAATACCGTGTCTATTATTGTGACAGGCCCTATTGCTAAAAAACTGGCTGATGATGGCGAAATTAGTGGTAAACGCTCTGCCAGTTTATTAGATATTTTTGCCTGTGTAACCCAAGGGTCTTTGCCTTATGGCGCGCAAGCATTATTACTCGGTGCTACATTTAAAATTAGCCCGTGGGATGTTTCAACCTCATCTTACTACTGCTTTATTTTAGCCTTTACTGCTATTGCTGTTATTTGTTTGCGCCGCAATAAAGCATAATCTCCTTTTTTACAGTGTATTAGCTGTGTGCTAATACACTGTTTATCACAATAAATAATTAACAAATTAACCGTGTTTGCTATAATGTGATATTCAGCGTGTCACATAAAATATGGTTATGAAAATTAAAAACTTACTTCCTCTCGTTGCACTAAGTGCGTGTGCCTTAAGTTCAACAGCTACCGCTGCTAATTGGAGCAATACGGCGCTTCATATTAACAACGGCAACCACAAAAACCCATTTACTGAACAAAAATCTAATACCACGGTGTACTCAATTGAGCATGCTTCTGGACATGATTATGGCGATAACTTTTTCTTTATTGATTACAGTACCGACAGCAACGATGATGGCTTTCAAGATCAAGACTTTTACTTTGAAGGTTACTCTACACTTAGCTTATCTGCGGTAATGGACGAAAAAGTAGCGTCAGGGGCGCTTGTTGATGTTGGCCTAACCATGGGTATTAATGCTGCAGGCGATGCCAAAGTGGTTAAATATTTACCAGGCGTAAAATTAAGCTGGGATGTGCCTGGTTTTAATTTCTTTTCAACCCTTATCAGTGCATACATTGATGATAGCGAAGGCGTTGCAAAAGGCGGTGCACCCATTGAAACTAACAGCTGGATGTTTGATGTAGCCTTTGATTACCCGTTCATGATTGGCTCGCAAAAGTTTAACGTAAAAGGCCATGCAGAGTACATTGCTGAACGCAAAGATGAGTTTGGTAACGATGTGCGTGCTTGGTTTTTAGCCCAACCTATTATTGTATGGGATATGGGACATGCGCTAGAAATGAAAGAAAATACCTTACTGTTAGGTATGGAATGGCAATACTGGCACAATAAATTTGGTACTGATGTTAGCGAATCAGTACCGCAAATTCATTTAGAATGGACCTTTTAAAGAACAAAGTAAATTAAGAAGTGCGAACCATTTCGCACTTTTTTAAGTTCAAAAATATATGTTTTATCCAAGTATTAACCTACCGACAATTAACTGAGAAGTAGTCGTCCCCGCTCATTACTTCTAACTCAGGAAAGTGTGTTATCAGACTATCATAGCTTTTTTTAGATTGGATTTTGAGTGCAAATGCAGCTCGAAGGTGTTGCGGTTCAATGTGAGCTCCATTGCGAGTAAAAAAGTCTATAAATGCTTTATTTTTCTTATTTTCATAGGTCATTGGATCACCGGAATGGATAGAAAACTCTGAATAATTTTGGATAAAGAAATAAAGAGGATCCAATTCATTCTTATTATCATAAGCAACGCCACCCAGCCTAGTGTTTAATATAGCGAAGGGTTCAAAAACGCCTTTAGCTGCAAAACTATTCAATAAACTCTGCGCATCTTTTAACTGCTCGAAATTTAATGAATTAAGCCACAATGTTAACCCTTTTAATCCTGCCAACCCTCCTAATAATTCCGAATGACTACTCAACGGTTTTAAACCCACATTACTTAGTCTAGCTATAATTTCTTGCTCATTTAAGCTAGTTGCTTGCAGGTAATCTCGAGCAAAAATAACTGCTAAAATAGATTTTGCTTCAGGTAACAAAACAGGTAAATCTAAGTTTTCTAAATCGAGTTCCTCCAACGAGGAGCTTTGATCAGCCATTGCTTGATTAATTATCTTACTCACTGAAGTCATCTGACTTTTTATTAACGGTGAGTTCTGTAAAACTTTTTTATTTTTACAGTGCTTAAATTCAGGTGAAGATTTGATCTTTGCAATAAATGGCTGGTCTTGCTGCAAAAGCATGATAGCGGATTGTAGCTGCTGTTTAGTCAACAACAGATTTAAAATTGAATTTAAAGGAGAAAGTTGATTATTGTTAAGTACATCATATGGGATTTCTGAAAAAGTCCGTTCAATTTCGTTAAAAATTTCAACGGCAGAGGTATTTGTTGAGCTGACCTTTTTGTAAATCGTATCTGTGGGCAAGTTTTTCCAAAGTATATCCAAAAGGTCAGTGTAATCAACAACAGTTGTTATGTTTAAGTCAGGTGCGTTAACATAATCGTATTGAGCGATTAATCTTTCACTATTCGGTATTGATTGTAAAATCGGAAACAACTTTTCAACTGACTCTGCTAATGCTGCTTTATCGTACCAAGTTTTAGCCACTGACCAGTAACTCGAAAACCATATTGCCTCGGCGACCTGCTTTGCTGTATACCCGTTTTTAAATGCTTGTGATGCTTTTAGCTCAATATCACGTTCATTATTATCTCGTAACTGATACTGCTTATAATTTAGCTCTTTGCATTGTTCCTCATTCGGGATATCAGTAGGAAATGGCTGTTTAACATAAATGTTTTTGGCGTTTATGTTATTCCCGAAATTAGCTTTTGGCTTTTTAATACCAACATTGGCTTCTGTTGGTGCAAGCAGGATTGAATTTTGACGCTTACTGGATAATATACTAAAAAATATAACTAAACTGATCAAAACAACGCTAATGATTACAACTATTTTTTTCATCCTTGAATCTTCCTATTTTTGGCCTACTTCAAACCACATGTTTTCATTTACAAGTTAGTTTGATTAAGCTCGCAAACTAATGTTAAACGAGCTTATAAGGTTTTGTTAAAACTTACACTGCGGATTTTTACCTTGTGCTTTAGCTGTTTTTTGCTCACTAAGCGCTTTACCCATTTGCGATTGTAAATTTGCAATACGGCTTGTTGGTGCTGGGTGAGTTGATAAAAACTCTGGCGTTGCCCCACTGCCCGCTTGACTCATATTTTGCCAAAGCGTAACAGACTCTTTAGGGTTGAAACCTGCTTGCGCCATTAAATCTAAACCAATAACGTCAGCTTCTGTCTCATGTGAACGACTAAACGGTAAAACCACACCATATTGAGCGCCAAGACCAAGTCCTTGCATAATTTCATTGCGGTATTGCACGTTGCCCATTTCAAGCGCCGCACTGCCCACTTTCATTCCGGTTTGTAAAATAGAGCTTTGTGAAACACGTTCATTTGAGTGCTCTGCAATCACATGACCGACTTCATGGCCTAAAACAGTGGCAAGCTGATCTTGGTTTGTGGCTATTTTTAATAGCCCAGTGTGCACCCCAATATAACCGCCAGGCAATGCAAAGGCGTTTGCAGATTCATCTTCAAATACCACCACTTCCCAATTTTGAGATGCATATTCTGTAGGAAGCACGGCCACTACTTTTTCAGCAATGCAATTGACGTAACTGTTTACTTTTGGATCTTTATTTACCGGCTGCGTTTTTTTCATCTCTGCAAAACTGGCAGTGCCCATTTGAGTCATTTGCTGATCTGAGTAAAGCGCAATTTGCGTGCGCCCAGTTGGTGATGTTTTACAACCTGCTAATACTGCACTGGCTAGAACTACCAAAACCAATTTTTTCATTGTGTTACCCTAAAAAAGTTTGTTACTAAGTATAGAATACCAAACGCGGTGTTAGTTTAAAATCTTTGCTTTTTGCAATTAAACAATTAAGTTAGCAGGCAAACTAAGTTTATCCAAGGCTATTGCCCTGCTATACTGCCCAACCTATATTCGTTGTTTTGAGTTTTTAAATGAGCGCTTCGGCTTCTTCTTTTAATACCCGTATTTTATTGCCTTTATTAGCCAGTATTGTCGCGATCACGCCTTTAGCCATTGATATGTATTTACCGGCGATGCTCGTGATTGCCAACGATCTCAATACCAGCATGCCAAATGTTCAAATCTCGTTGAGTATATACTTAGCGGGTTATGCATTGGGCATGTTGTTTTTTGGCCCCATAGCCGATCAAATTGGCAGGCGTAAACTGGCACGAATAGGACTCAGTTTATTTGGCTTAAGTTCACTGGCGTTAGCATTTACCACTGAAGTGCATACTTTTTGGGGGTTAAGAGCTGTACAGGCATTTACAGGCGCGGCCGCTACGGTTGTCGTCCCTGGGATCATTAGGCACATATATCAAAAAAATACTGCTAAAGGTATGTCGTACGTGTCTATGATCATGATGATAGCACCGTTACTTGCCCCCTCTATCGGCTCGGTTATTTTAGGCTTTTCGGTGTGGTCGACTATTTTTATTGTTTTAGCGACCTATAGCTTTGTTATTTTACTCTTTGTGCAACGTTATTTAATCGATATTCCAATATTTAAAAATGAGCGAAAAGGATTAGCATTATTCTTCTCAAGTTATAAAGTGGTATTAAGTAATACGCACGCCCGCGCCGATATTTTAAGCTCAATGTTTGTGTCGTTTGGCTTTTTTTGCTTTTTAACGTCCGTCCCTTATATTTACCTCGACCTATTTAAAGTATCAGAACAATTGTTTGGCCTGTTATTCGCTTTTAATGTAATGGCGTTGATGTTTGGTAATTTTTTAAATACTCGCGTAGTGCCACGTATTGGCTCACGAAAAATGCTTTATTATGGCTTAATGTGTGGCTTTATCTCTGGCGCAGCATTACTTAGCTTTAGCGTATTAAACTTGTCACTTTACTTTATTGTTGCGGCTATTGCTCCGTTGATGATGAGCCTAGGCATAATAGCAAGTAATGCAGATTCATTGATTTTGATGAAGTTTGAACAAAATACCGGAACTGCCACGGCGGTTATCGGCACCTTACGTTTTGGTAGTGGCGCATTAGTTGGCCCTATATTAGCGGTAATGCACGCACAAAGTGCGGTTCCATTTTCAAGTTTAATGTTCAGCGCAGTTGTACTCACTATCCTAGTGCAGTTAATACATTATTTTAAAGACAAAAAAAATGCCTCATAATGAGGCATTTTTAAATTGTATACTTAATTAAGCGTCAGCGGCTTTAGATACCATGACCATTGCAGGGCGTAATAAACGGCCGTTTAATGTGTAACCTTTTTGCATTACTGCTAAAACAGTATTTGGTGTTACATCGTTGCTTGGTTGGATTGACATTGCTTGATGAAAGTCTGGGTTAAACTGCTCACCTTGAGGGTTTACAATTTCAACACCAAATTTAGCTACCGCGTCGTTAAAGCTTTTCACTGTCATATCAATGCCTTCAAGTAAAGGCTTAAGCGTTTCATTTTCTTTATCAGAAAACTCAATAGCACGCTCTAAGTTATCTATAACAGGGAGTAATTCATTAGCAAACTTTTCTAGTGCAAATTTGTGTGCTTTTTCTACATCTTGTGCAGCGCGACGACGCATATTGTCCACATCTGCAGCAGCGCGAACTACGCTATCTTTTTGATCTGCAATAGTTTGCTTTGCAGTTTCAAGCTCGGCATATAACATAGCAATTTCTGCTTCAGGGCTTTGCTCTTGCTCAGCATGTTGTTCTGCTGCTTCAACTGCCGCCTCAACGTCAGCTTCCATTTGCGTCACTTCTTCGTTCAGTTCTACTTCTTGCTCTGGGTTTTGTGTCTGCTCAGACATAAAATATACGCTCCAATTCTTTACAACTGCGGTAATTATGGGGATTGAATAAAAAGATTCAAGAGCTCAATGGCTCTAATAATTTAAATTCTTGGATTATTTTCTCTAATTGCGCTGATTTTGGACAAATAACACAAAAGCGACTCTGATATTCTTGATTTTGAAAATACGGCACACTAATCACAATGAGTTCATCGCAGCTACTGAACGGTAAGTTTTCAGTATTGAGAATAGAGACCCCATTTTTAAAAGCGAGTTTATCTTCAACAAAATTTAAAAATGATACACCAATATTAAGGCTTTGCTCACAATCTATTTTTTTATAAAGGTAGTTTTCGCCAACAACGATACTGTTATCTGAGCCTAATTTTTGGCTTAGCTCACGGGTCCATTGAGTTAAAGAGTCATGACAATTACGCGGAGCCGTATTGGCCATTGCCTGCATTCGGTAGAGGCCTTCAATTAAAGATTGTTGACTAAAAACCGTATTGAGCCAAGTAGCAAATTCATAGCGTTGGCTATCGCTAGGGTCATGAGGCTTATTAATACAAATATTGTGGCTCTGCCCTGCTCTATCTAAGAGTAAAATAAGCCAGTTGTTTGCATCAAAGTCGAGCACTTCTACCCTAAATACCTGCTGTGTTCTAACCTGCGGTAGCCCCACACAACAGCATACTTGGTAACGTTGACTCAAGCCATGTGCTAGCTCAACCAATTGTGCCTGCTCAGGTTGCCAATAATTAGCAATATCATTGAGCGTAAAAAACTCATCAAACCAATAGTCAAACCCATCATTGGTTGGCACTCGGCCAGCCGATGTATGTGGTGAATACAACAAGCCTATTTTTTCAAGGCGCGCCATCGCGTTACGCACAGTGGCAGAGCATACCGCCATACCTTTTTGCTTTGCAATTTTTGTTGACGGCACAGGTAAGCCATCGCCATTACAGTACATACTCATAACAGCGGCAAATATTTGCTGATCTCGTGGGTTTAGTTTCATGTTATCTACATCTTTATGCATAGCTGTTATATCGGGGCTAAGTATTATTATTTCAAGTATAAAAAATACAATAAATCTAAATTTTACAGTGAATTAATTAAATCCGCTGGTTATTACTAAGATCTGTGTTTTCAAACACTTCTGTTTTAGGTTACTCTACAAATATTAGAACTCTCAGTGTATTTATTATGGACTCTCCCTTTAACACTATCGGCTTGATTGGTAAGCCAAATCATCCTAATGCTGCCGCTACTTTACAACGATTACATACGTTTTTATTAGCTTTAGGCTTTGAGGTGATTGTTGAAAAACGTACAGGGAGTCAACTTAGTGATGTACCGAGCGACAAACTCGTAAAGCTCGTTGATTTAGGCGAGCGTGCCGACTTGGCGATTGTGGTTGGAGGCGATGGCAACATGCTGGGTGCTGCACGGGTGCTTGCTCGCTTTGATATAGCCGTAATTGGTGTAAATAGGGGTAATTTAGGCTTTTTAACTGATTTGAATCCAGAAGGGTTTGAGGGTAGCTTAGAACAGGTACTCAGCGGCGATTACATTGAAGAAAAACGTTTTTTATTAGAAGTTGAAGTGTATCGTCATAACGAACTTAAAAGCGCTAATTCTGCAGTAAACGAAGCAGTGCTTCATGCTGATAAAGTAGCACATATGATTGAGTTTGAAGCCTTTATAAACGATGACTTTGTATTTTCTCAACGCTCCGATGGTTTGATTGTGTCGACTCCAACAGGCTCAACGGCATACTCTTTATCAGGCGGTGGGCCTATTTTAACACCAGAGCTTAATGCAATGTCACTGGTTCCGATGTTTCCACATACTTTATCAAGTCGCCCTTTAGTGGTGGATGCTGATAATGAAGTGCGTTTAAAGCTTAGTTTAGAAAATACTGATAGCTTACAAGTAAGCTGTGACAGCCATGTTGTACTCGCCGTATTACCGGGTGATGAGGTAGTTATACGTAAAGCTGACAAAAAATTACGCTTAATCCACCCAAAAAATTATTCTTATTATAATGTGCTACGTAAAAAGCTAAATTGGGGTAGCCGGTTATACTAATTTTATTGCCAAACATGCAACTTTAGCGCAAAATATCGGGCTAAAATTTTTAAATATCATCAGGAAAAAGTAGTAATGACTTATGTAGTGTTTCTTGCTTTATTATTATTAATTACTTTACTTGGCAGTTACTTGCTAATTGAGAGTAATCGAAAAAAAACCATTGAAGCAAAGAAAAAACTGTTTAACGAGCGCGTAGCAAGTACTCAATCACGTTTAAAAATAAAACTAAACGAATTACTTGATGCAAATGTCATCAGTGCTAAGCACCTTCCTCGAATTCAAGCAGTTGTAAGTAACTTTTTCGTGGTACAGCCTCACACCGATGAAAATTTAGTTAAGTTGGAATCGTTATGTGACCAACTTATTAACATACTTAACGAAGAGCTTATAAAAACCTATAAAAGTAATAATAGCCAAGCATTTGCCGACAGCACTCAATATTTTATAGCAGAGTTGCCAGCTCAAGGTATTTTATACAATAAAAATTTTTACCAAGAAGTCCTTCCTACGTTAATCTTAAAGTTGAAAACTGAAGACCACATACAACCAGTTGATAATATTGAGCTTAACGATGAAACCCTCCCTATTGATGAAGAAAAAAAAACACTAATTGAGTCCAGCCTTGCTTAAAATATAGAAATTTAATTTGCAATAAACCAAAACACTGTATAAATTAACAGTTAATTCACTGGATGGATGAACAGTATGTTAATTGGTTTAGAAATTAAAAATTTTGCAATTGTAAGTAATTTAAGCACTGAATGGCATTCGGGCATGACCGCTATTACCGGTGAAACGGGTGCGGGTAAATCAATCGCTATTGATGCGTTATCATTGTGCCTTGGAGAACGAGCAGAGGCTTCAGCTGTGCGCCCAGGCACTGATAAAGCCGAGGTAAGTGCGCAATTTGATTTAAGCAATTTGCCACACGCCCATGCATTTCTAGAAGAGAACATGCTTAATAATGACGATAACGAATGTCTACTTCGTAGAGTTGTTTGCAAGAATGGCCGCAGCAAAAGCTACATTAATGGTAGCCCTGTCACCGCTGCACAGCTAAAAGAACTAGGCCAATATTTAATTTCTATACACGGTCAACATGCACACCAGCATCTATTAAAAGCAGAGCATCAATTACAGCTACTGGATGCTTACGCCGGGCACCAAAATCTAGTTAATGCTGTAAGCCAACGCTATAAACGTTATGCTGATTTACAAAAAGAATTTAAACAACTAGAACACCAACAACAACAACAAGCTGCGCAAAAACAATTATTAGAATATCAAGTGGCTGAGCTTGATGAATTTGCGTTGCAAGCTGGTGAGTTTGAACAAATAGAAGCAGAGCATTATAAGCTCAGTAACAGCCAAACTATTTTGCAATCTTGTCAGCGCGAGCTACAACATTTATACGAAAGTGATGAGCAAAATGCGTGCTCTCTTTTACAACACAGCGCACAACAATTTAATGAACTTGCACATTATGATGAAACCCTGGCCAATGTAGCAGCATTACTGACAGAAGCAGCGGTTCAAGTTGAAGAAGCAAGCAGAGAAATACGCAATTATACTGAACAAGCTGACTTAGATCCTACTCGCTTAACGGAAGTAGAAAACAGACTCAGCGGCGCTATGGATTTAGCAAGAAAACACCATATAAAGCCACAAGAGCTCGTTGAGTTTCATCAAAATGTAACACAAGAACTAGACTCTATAAGCAGTAATAGTTCGCGCCTCGAACAGCTTGAAGGTGAAATTGCAGATGCTCTTGAAGATTATCAAACGGCTAGTGAGGAATTAAGTGCTAGTCGTCATCAATACGCCAACACGCTAAATGGCTTGATCAGCGAAAGTATGGCTAACTTATCCATGGAAAATGGCGTATTTGAAATAGCTCTTACAGCACATACCGATCGCTCTCCAAACAGCTTAGGTTTTGATAATGTATCGTTTTTAGTATCAACAAACCCAGGGCAACCATTACAACCTTTAGCAAAAGTAGCCTCTGGTGGTGAGTTATCACGTATTAGTTTGGCTATTCAAGTTATTATTGCCCAAAAAGTAACGACTCCAACACTTATATTTGATGAAGTAGATGTCGGTATTTCTGGCCCTACAGCTGCTGCAGTTGGTAAACTGCTGCGCCAATTAGGTAAATCGACACAGGTAATTTGTGTAACCCATTTACCGCAAGTGGCCAGTAGCGCTCATCAGCAATTTTTTGTTGCCAAAGAAATTGCAGACGGTGAAACGTTTACTCATATGCTGGCATTAAATAAAGATGGCAGGGTTAATGAAATTGCGCGTTTGCTGGGTGGTGACAACATTAGCAAAACAGCTAAAGCAAATGCGAAAGAGCTTATAAAAGCGCACGGATAAAATTATACATTTATAGTGCGTTACCTTGATACGGTGAGGATACCTTGATGCAAACAACGGTCATTTATTTTGGCTTAGCAATTAACTGGCTACTACTTATAGTTAGTGTACTTTTAGCAATGTTTAGCAAGTTTAAACACACACAATTTAAACAAGGATTATATCGTTTTTTAAATGTGGCATTAATTGTACATATTGTTATTGCTGTTATGTTAGTTTTTAGCAGCACAGCTATTACTGGCTTAATAACACTTAGTTTGTTGGTTATTGCCCTACAGCTTGTTTGTAACGTTATCTGCTATAAAAGTGTGAAACGTCGACAAGCCAGAGTGAAACCGAGCCTTGATCACTTCTCGATGGATTAACTAACATAGCGTTTAAAAATGCCCGCAACCTGTGTATTGCGGGCATTTTTATTTGTAAAACTGAGGGAATAAAAAAGCAAACCCGAAGGTTTGCTTTTGACTCCATTCTAACAAAAGAATTATTTACACTTTTAAATAATCCATAATGCCTTCTGCAGCATTACGCCCCTCAAATATAGCAGTAACCACTAAGTCTGAACCACGAACAATATCACCACCAGCAAATATTTTAGGATTAGTGGTTTGATGTGTAAATTCACCTTGCTCAGGTGCATTAATACCGCCCCAGTGGTTAATTTCTACATCGTACTGTTCTAACCAGTCCATTTTATGTGGCTTAAAACCAAATGCCATAATCACTTGTGTGGCTTCAATAATGTGCTCTGATCCGGGGACTTCTTCAGCACGACGGCGGCCGTTTTCATCTGCCTCGCCAAGCTGAGTTTTTACCATTTTAACGCCGGCTACAGCACCTTTGTCATCAAGTACAATCCCTTTAGGCTGAACGTTATAAGTAAAAATTACGCCCTCTTCTTTTGCATTTTTTACTTCGCGTTTTGAACCAGGCATGTTCTCTTCATCACGACGATAAGCACACGTTACTTTTAACGCATTATGGCGAATAGAAGTACGCACACAGTCCATTGCTGTATCACCACCACCTAGTACCACTACTTTTTGGTTTGCCATATCAATGCAGGCTTGTTTAGACTCATCGTAACCCATAACACGATTAGTGTTACCAATTAAGAATGGCAGGGCATCATGCACCCCCGGTGCATCTTCGTTCTCAAGCCCTGCACGCATACTTTGATAAGTCCCCACTCCCAAAAATACAGCGTCATACTCATTAAGAATTTCATCCATGCTAATGTCTTTACCTACTTCGACATTAAGTTTAAATTCAACACCCATTTCGGTAAATATTTCGCGACGTTTTTGCATGACTTCTTTTTCTAATTTAAAAGAAGGAATACCAAAGGTTAACAACCCACCAATTTCAGGGTGACGGTCAAATACCACAGGCTTTACGCCATTACGTACTAGAATATCAGCACAACCTAACCCTGCTGGCCCAGCACCAATAATAGCCACTTTTTTATCAGTCCATGTCACATAAGACATGTCTGGCTTCCAGCCCATTTTGAATGCGGTATCGGTGATATATTTTTCAATATTACCGATTGTTACCGCTCCAAACTCTTCATCTAACGTACATGAGCCTTCGCATAAGCGGTCTTGTGGGCATACTCTTCCACACACCTCTGGCAAACTGTTAGTACGGTGCGAAAGCTCAGCGGCCTCTAAAATGCGCCCTGTACGGATCAGTTTTAACCATTGTGGAATATAGTTATGTACTGGACATTTCCACTCACAATAAGGGTTACCGCAATCAAGGCAGCGATCTGCCTGTGAATTAACTTGGTTTTCTGAAAAGGGTTCATAAATTTCTATGAACGATTTTTTACGCGACGAGATTGGTTTCTTGCGTGGGTCTACACGCTGCACGTCTATAAATTGATATACATTTTCGCTCATACTGCCCCCTTATTGCGCTTGAACACGTAGTTCGGCGCTACTGCGAGCGCGATGCCCGAGTAAACTTTTTACGTCACTTGATTTAGGTTTTACTAATTTGAACATCGGTAAATAAAGTTCAAAGTTAGCTAAAATAGTTTCTGCTCTGCATGAGCCTGTTAGCTCTAAATGGTCAGCAATTAAGCCGCGTAAATGCTCTTGATGTGAACTCAAATCATCTAAAGTAACCACTTCAACCAACTCTGGGTTAATGCGTTTCTCAAAATCACCTCGTTCATCTAAAATATAAGCAAAACCACCGGTCATACCTGCACCAAAGTTAACTCCTACATTACCAAGTACACATACCACACCACCTGTCATATATTCACAACCATTATCACCAACACCTTCAACAACAGCTTGCACACCCGAATTACGCACAGCAAAACGCTCACCAGCACATCCGGCTGCAAACAATTTACCGCCTGTGGCACCATATAAACAGGTATTACCTACGATGGTTGCTTTGTGACTTTCAAATGACGAACCCAGTGGTGGGCGAACGACTAGCTTACCGCCAGCCATCCCTTTACCAACGTAATCGTTGGCATCACCAACTAAAGTCATTTCAAGGCCGCCAGCATTCCATACCCCGAATGACTGGCCAGCTGTACCATGAAGTTCAATCACCACTGGATCTGCTGCCATACCTTGATTACCGTGCTTATCAGCAATATAACCAGAAAGCATTGCGCCAACAGATCTATCGGTATTACATATACGACTCACTAATGAAATGCCGCTTGAATTATCAATTGCCTCTTTTGCCTTGCCTAGCAAGCTCTCATTTAACTCACCTAAATAGTGCGAGCTATTTGGTGCACTGCAAAACAGTGTTTCACCCGTTGGGTTGTTCGGCTGAGCGATAACCGCTGATAAATCTATTTTTTGCTGTTTGGCTGTTTTGCCTTCAATGGCTTCGAGTAAATCTAAGCGACCAATCAAATCGGTTAGGTTTGCAACACCTAAACTTGCCATAATTTCACGAGCTTCTTGAGCTATAAACTTAAAGTAGTTCATCGCCATTTCTGGTAAGCCGTGATAATGCTTTTGGCGCAGTGTATCGTCTTGGGTTGCCACACCAGTAGCACAGTTATTTAAGTGACAAATTCGTAAGTATTTACAGCCTAACGCCACCATAGGTCCGGTACCAAAACCAAAACTTTCAGCGCCTAAAATAGCTGCTTTGATGATATCAAGACCGGTTTTTAAACCACCATCTGTTTGCAGGCGGATACGATGACGAAGGCCGTTTTCTACTAATGCTTGTTGCGTTTCAGCAAGGCCAAGCTCCCATGGGCTGCCAGCATATTTAACCGAGGTTAAGGGGCTTGCACCTGTGCCACCATCGTAGCCTGAAATAGTAATTAAATCGGCATACGCTTTTGCAACACCGGTTGCAATTGTGCCAACGCCCGGTTCAGACACCAGTTTTACTGAAATCAGTGCATTCGGGTTTACTTGTTTTAAATCAAAAATCAGCTGGGCTAAATCTTCAATAGAGTAAATATCATGATGCGGTGGCGGTGAAATTAGTGTCACGCCTGGTACCGAGTAACGAAGCTTGGCAATATAGGGCGTTACTTTTTCACCTGGTAACTGCCCGCCTTCGCCCGGCTTAGCGCCTTGAGCCACTTTTATTTGAATGACATCCGCACTGCGTAAATAATGAGGTGTTACACCAAATCGACCTGAGGCCACTTGTTTAATCCGTGAATTTTTTTCTGTACCGTAACGAAGTTTATCTTCGCCACCTTCGCCAGAATTTGAGCAACCACCTAAACGGTTCATAGCAATGGCTAGTGCTTCATGCGCCTCTGGTGATAATGCACCAATACTCATCGCTGCAGAATCAAAACGTTTATAAAGCTCAGCGGCAGGCTCTACCTCATCAATGCTTATACCCTTTTCTGGCAGTTTTAAAGCCAACATATCGCGCAAAGTCGCGACTGGACGGTGATTAACTAGCTTTGCGTATTCGCTGTAATCACTATACTCGCCGCTACGTACTGCTTTTTGTAACGTTTGAATCACATCAGGGTTGTAAGCATGATACTCGCCGCCGTGAACGTATTTAAATAAACCGCCATGGCTTAATAATTTACGTTTACTAAGCGCCAGTTTATGCAAGCTTTGCTGATCGTCATCGAAGTCGCTAAAACACGCCCCTTTTATGCGACTTGCAACGCCCTTAAAACACATCTCAACAATCGCGTCCGATAAGCCAACCGCTTCAAACAACATCGAACAACGATATGAAGCCACGGTGCTAATACCCATTTTCGACATGATTTTGTACAAGCCTTTATTAATTGCTTGACGATAAGCCAGTGTCACTTCGCAGTATGACTTATTAATTACCTTACTATCGCTCATGGCCACAAGTGACTCATACGCTAAATACGGGTAGATTGCGGTTGCACCAAAGCCAAGTAGAACCGCAAATTGATGCGCGTCACGAACGCTGCCGGTTTCAATAATGATGTTAGACTCACAGCGTAAGTTATTATCTACCAAGCGTTTTTGTACCGCACCCACCGCCATAGCTGCAGGAATAGGTAATTGATTGTCATCAAAGTTACGATCCGTTAATACCAGCATAATGCAGCCAGATGCGGCTTTTGCTTGTGCTTCATCACAGATGCGCTTAACCGCATTCTCAAGGCCTTCTTCTACGGTGTAAGTAATATCAATCTTACAATAGCTGTAGTGCGCTTCATCGGCGTTAAGTAGCTGCTGCATATCAGCGTACATTAAAATAGGCGTATCAAATTGCAGGCGTTTAGCGTGCCCTGTTGTTTCATTAAATACGTTTTGCTCACTACCAATACACGTTGCCAACGACATTACATGGTTTTCACGTAACGGATCAATTGGCGGATTAGTAACCTGAGCAAACTTTTGACGGAAATAATCATAAAGTGAACGGTGCCCTTCGCTTAGGACGGCAAACGGCGTATCGTCACCCATTGAGCCAGTGGCTTCTTGCCCATTTTCACCCATGACACGAATGACGCTGTCTAGCTCTTCATTAGTATAGCCAAACATCTTTTGGTATTTGACTAGAGTTGCATCATCGAATGAGCGATTACCTGCATCTTGCTCAGTCAGTGCTTCAAAAGGTGTTAAGCGTTTAACGTTTTCTTCTAACCACGATTTATAAGGGTGGCGTGATTTTAAGTCTTGGTCAATTTCATCTGAATGCCAAATTTTTCCGAGTTTGGTATCAATAACCAGTAGCTCGCCTGGGCCAACACGTCCTTTTTCTACCACCTCGTCAGCGGTGTAATCCCAAATTCCCACCTCAGAAGCTAAAGTAATAAAACCATCTTGAGTAATAATATAACGCGCTGGACGTAAACCATTTCGGTCTAGGTTACAGGCTGCAAAGCGCCCATCAGACATAACAATGCCTGCAGGGCCATCCCACGGTTCCATATGCATAGAATTAAAATCATAGAACGCACGTAAGTCGTCATCCATAGCTCGATTTTTTTGCCATGCTGGCGGCACTAGCATGCGCATCGCACGGAATAAATCCATACCACCAGCTAAAAATAGCTCCAGCATATTATCGAGGCTAGATGAGTCAGACCCTGTCTCATTAACAAACGGCGCTGCGCTTTGTAAATCAGGAATAAGTGGCGAAGCAAATTTATAAGAACGGGCACGTGCCCATTGGCGATTACCTTCAATAGTATTAATTTCACCATTGTGCGCTAAATAACGAAATGGTTGCGCTAAAGGCCAGCGAGGCTGTGTGTTTGTAGAGAAGCGTTGATGAAAAACACAAATAGCACTGGTCATGCGAATATCCGCAAGATCAAGGTAAAAATTAGGCAAGTCAGCAGGCATCATTAAGCCTTTATATATTGTGACTAGCCCAGATAAACTCGCAATATAAAATGATTCATCGTCCATTAGGCGCTTTTCTGCACGACGACGTGCAACATACAAGCGGCGTTCTAAATCTTTAGAACGCCAACCTTCTGGCGCACTAATAAAAATTTGTTCAAAACCTGGCAATTGTTTTAGAGCAATAGGTCCTAACATTGATGGATCAGTTGGAACCACACGCCAGCCCAAAATATTTAGCGTTTCTTTTTCTAGTTCTTCGCTTAAAACATCTTTGGCTGCTTGTGCTAGTACCGGATCAGCATTGAGGAAAATCATCCCAACGGCGTAATTTTTACCTAAATGCCAATTATTCTCGGCAGCAATAGCCCGAAAGAAGCTGTCTGGTTTTTGTAATAACAAGCCACAACCATCACCCGTTTTACCATCAGCAGAAATACCACCGCGGTGCTGCATGCGATCTAAACCGGTGATCGCCGTACGAATGAGTCGGTGACTCGCTTGGTTATTAACTTGGGCTATTAAGCCAAAGCCACAATTATCTTTTTCTAGTTTTGAGTCATATAACATGGACCCCTCCCCTTGCTGCGCTGTTAACGTTGATGAACGGCTCGACGATTTGCTAACAGACGAACAAAATTAGCGTTATTCCACCCTTGAGTCAATATTTTTATGAATACATATTCATTATATTGAATATATTTCAACTTAATTAAAAATCATAAAATAATGCCAACCATTAACATTTGCATAGATATCGAATCGAAAAATAGATTGACACCGGTGTTATTTTTAAAAACTTGTAAACAAAAAGCATGCACGACTAGCAGTTTACGTAAACGTAAGGTGAGCCAAAAATGAATAACTATTCATTAGGTGCTATTTCCTCTTTTGTGCTGTATTAGTAATTCATCTGAACACGACATTTAATTACAGCGGCTTCTATTAGCGCATAGTTTATTCAATAGATTTAAACGCTCCCCTCATGTTATGCATTAATTAACAACTTGCTTTGCTTTACGTTGAGGTAACCTCATCCCATAGACAAATCAAAAAAGTGCCCGCAGCGGACACTTTTTATGTCCGCGGACATGTAAAACAAAAAGGATAAAATTAAAAACCGAATAAATTCAATAAGATAAAAAATGGCATGCTATTCGATTACAGCATAACTATATAAATTTTGAGGATGTTCGAATGTTTACTATTGGCTTATTTTTAATTTCACTGATCAGTATTTGCTTTGCCAACGGTGTGATTTGTTATTTTAATAAGCATTAGCGTTAAAGCTGCCAGGTAATAAAAGACAGCCAACATAAAATACTCAAGTTATAAAAACTAACCTTTGTAATAAAAGCTGAACCCTGCTTGTTATTTTTATCGACTTAAATGCTTTATACGAATGGCTTGTAATTAAAATCAAAGTGGAGGTGTTAATTGTGTTAATTGATAAAGTAAGCATACAAATTAGGACTCTTGCTAACTAGCAGTTTACCTTTGATATTGCTGATGATGAGACGTTTTTATAAAATATTATTCGAGCAGCTCACTAGATTAAACTCCGGTTTATCTTTAAAGAGAGTTTATTTAGGGCTTTAGAGAATGAGTTTATGCATTCAAAAATTAGAAGCTTAAATACAAAAAAAGCTGCAAATTGCAGCTTTTTTTAACCTAAACGCTTATTCAGCGTCTGCAGGTTTATGCTTTGCAGCTGTTTCAGTGATCAACGGTTGTAATTCACCACGTTGAAACATCTCAATGATAATGTCACAGCCACCAATTAACTCACCTTCAACCCAAAGTTGTGGGAAAGTAGGCCAGTTAGCGTAAGCAGGAAGCTCCGCACGAATGTCTGGATTAAGTAAAATATCTACATAAGCAAACGGTTCACCACACGACATTAACGCTTGTGATGCTTGTGAAGAAAAACCACAATTAGGCAGTTTTGGTGATCCTTTCATGTATAAGATGATTGGGTTTTCAGCAATTTGCTGTTTAATTTTATCGATGGTTTCCATTTACAACCTCAAAATGACGATAGCGAACACATTAGGCCTTGAAAAAGTTTCACTGTGGCCTCAGATATATAGATTAAAATAGGCAATTAAAGCCTCAATCTTAAATAGCTTTAGCAATAGCATTGCTGTTTGCTAAAACTTGAGTAAAATACTCAACAATTATAGTAACACTATATTCCTGTTTGGTATAGATAAGTGCCCTGTTTGTGCAGGCATTACGTATTACTAAATAGACTATCAACCAAAAGAAGATGGAGATAAAAAATGGCATTTGAACTACCGTCACTACCGTATGCAATTGATGCACTTGAGCCACATATTTCACAAGAAACGTTAGAGTTTCACCATGGTAAACACCACAACACTTATGTGACTAAACTTAACGGTTTAATTCCAGGCACTGAGTTTGAAGGTAAATCACTTGAAGAAATCGTTTGTTCTTCAGAAGGCGGTGTTTTCAACAACGCTGCTCAAATCTGGAACCACACTTTCTACTGGAACAGCCTATCTCCAAATGGCGGTGGCGCTCCAACAGGTGCAGTTGCTGATGCAATTAACGCGAAATGGGGCTCATTTGACGCATTTAAAGACGCGTTAAACGACAAAGCAGTAAATAACTTTGGTTCAAGCTGGACTTGGTTAGTTAAACTAGCTGATGGTTCACTAGACATCGTTAATACATCTAACGCTGCAACACCGTTAACAGATGCAGGTGTTACTCCAATCCTAACTGTGGATTTATGGGAACACGCATACTACATTGATTACCGTAACGTGCGTCCAGATTACCTTAAAGGTTTCTGGTCACTTGTTAACTGGGAATTCGCGAACGCTAACTTCGCATAATTAGTTTAATACTAGTTTTTAAAAAAGACGCTTAGGCGTCTTTTTTTATGCCTACAATTTGCATTAATCGCGTTTATACGTAGGTTGTTTTATAAAAGCGCATCATGATCATTTTTCATATAAATTTTTAATTTTATTGCACAATAAATTAAATTCGTGACTAGACTTTAAATAGTGAATACATTTTCCAAGTAGGTTTCGGAGGTCATTATGACTATTTTTGATCACTACCAAGCGCGTTATGAATCAACACAAGAAGAAGAGTACAGTGTTGCTGAATTTCTAGAAATTTGTAAAACCGATAAGTCTGCTTATGCCAGTGCACCTGAACGATTACTGATGGCCATTGGCGAGCCTAAAATGGTAGATACTGCTACCGATACTCGCTTAAGTCGCTTATTTTCGAACCGTGTTGTTGCACGTTACCCCGCATTTGCCGATTTTTATGGCATGGAAGACGCTATTGAACAAATTGTGTCTTATTTAAAACATGCTGCGCAAGGCTTAGAAGAGTGTAAACAAGTGCTTTATTTACTTGGCCCTGTTGGTGGCGGTAAGTCATCGATTGCTGAAAAATTAAAGTATTTAATGCAACAAGTGCCTATATACTCAATTAAAGGCTCTCCTGTTAATGACCATCCATTGGCATTATTTGACCCCATTGAAGATGCAAACCTGCTCGAAAAAGAATACGGAATTAAGTCTCGCTACCTGAAAACGGTAATGTCGCCATGGGCTGCAAAACGCTTACAAGAATTCAACGGTGATATTAGTCAGTTTAGAGTGGTAAAACGCTTCCCATCAATTTTAAATCAAGTGGCAATTGCCAAAACAGAACCTGGTGACGAAAACAACCAAGATATTTCTGCTCTTGTAGGTAAAGTAGATATTCGCCAGCTAGAACATTTTGCACAAAATGATCCTGATGCGTATGCCTATTCTGGCGCATTATGTTTGGCTAATCAGGGCTTAATGGAATTTGTGGAGATGTTTAAAGCACCGATAAAAGTGTTACATCCGCTTTTAACAGCTACCCAAGAAGGCAACTATAATGGCACAGAAGGCATAAGTGCCTTGCCATTTAGCGGCATGATACTCGCCCACTCCAACGAGTCAGAATGGCAAACTTTTAAAAACAATAAAAATAACGAAGCTTTTTTAGATCGTGTCTATATTGTTAAAGTCCCATATTGCTTAAGAGTAACTGAGGAAATTAAAATTTACGATAAGCTGATTGAGCACAGTGAATTATACAACGCTCCATGTGCGCCAGGAACACTTAAAATTTTAGCGCAGTTTACCACCCTATCACGATTAAAAGAGCCAGAGAATTCTAGCATTTACTCTAAAATGCGGGTCTACGATGGTGAAACACTCAAGGACACCGATCCAAAAGCTAAGTCATATCAAGAGTACCGCGATTACGCTGGTGTTGATGAAGGCATGACGGGTCTTTCGACACGTTTTGCGTTTAAGATTTTATCGCGCGTATTCAACTTTGACACCACCGAAGTGGCCGCCAACCCTGTACATTTGTTTTATGTGCTTGAGCAACAAATTGAACGTGAACAATTTAGCGCTGAGGTTGAAGAGCGCTATTTAAGCTTTTTAAAAGGCTATTTAATCCCACAATATGTTGAGTATATAGGTAAAGAGCTTCAAACCGCCTATCTAGAGTCATACTCAGAATACGGACAAAATATATTTGATCGCTATGTAATTTATGCTGATTTTTGGATTCAAGATCAAGAATACCGAGATCCTGATACCGGCCAACTATTTGACCGTGATGCGCTTAATGCTGAGCTCGAAAAAATTGAGAAACCTGCGGGCATCTCTAATCCTAAAGACTTTAGGAATGAGATTGTTAACTTTGTACTGCGTGCTCGCGCTCACAATAATGGTAAAAATCCGCTGTGGACGAGTTATGAAAAACTACGCACTGTTATTGAGAAAAAAATGTTCTCAAACACAGAGGACTTACTCCCAGTCATTTCATTTAATGCTAAAACGTCAGCTGAAGATCAGCAAAAGCATGAGGACTTTGTTAACCGTATGGTTGAAAAAGGCTATACCCAAAAACAAGTGCGCTTACTATCTGAGTGGTATTTACGGGTTAGAAAATCGCAATAACCTTCATAATTGCAGTTTTTAGGAGGTCATTATGGTGCATTTTATCGACAGGCGTTTAAATGGCAAAAATAAAAGTACGGTTAATCGCCAGCGTTTTATAAGGCGTTATAAAAAGCAAATTAAAGAAGCGGTGTCTGATGCGATAAACAAACGCAGCGTCACCGACTCAAGCTCTGGGGAGAGTATATCTATTCCGCAGCGTGATATTAGTGAGCCTACTTTTCATCAAGGCAAAGGTGGAAATAGAGAGCAAATACATCCAGGTAACGATCAGTTCTCTACTGGGGATAAAATAGAGCGACCTAAAGGTGGACAAGGCGGTGGTGCGGGCGAAGGCGAAGCGAGTGACTCTGGCGAAGGCCAAGATGATTTTGTTTTCTCTATTTCTAAAGATGAATACCTTGATTTGTTATTTGAAGACTTAGCGCTTCCTAATTTACAAGAGAACCAGCTCGATAAGCTCGTACAGATGAAAACGCATCGTGCTGGGTTTTGTAGTGATGGTATGCCTAGTAATATTGATGTTGTTCGATCGTTACAAGGCTCTTTAGCTCGTCGCATTGCGATGACGGCAGGTAAAAAACGCCGTCTTAGTGAGCTTGAAGGACAACTCGCATTGCTACTTGAGCAACCGCACTGCGACAAAGCTGCCGTGGCATTATTGCAAAAAGAAATCGACATACTCAAACAGCAAATTAAAACGGTGCCGTTTATTGATAACTATGATTTACGTTTTCGTAACTACAATAAGCAGCCGCACCCAACCAGTAAAGCGGTGATGTTTTGTATTATGGATGTATCTGGTTCAATGGATCAGGCCACCAAAGATATGGCTAAACGCTTTTATATTTTGCTTTATCAGTTTTTAACTCGCAGTTATAAAGACATTGAGGTTGTATACATTCGCCACCATACCCAAGCAAAAGAAGTTGATGAACAGGAATTTTTTTACTCTCAAGAAACAGGCGGTACTATCGTTTCAAGTGCACTTAAGCTGATGAACGAAATAATAGCAGAGCGCTATAATGCTGATGAATGGAATATATACGCCGCGCAGGCATCCGATGGCGATAATTGGGCAGATGACACCCCACAATGCGGGCATATTTTGCGAAACAAACTATTAAGCGCAGTGCGATATTTTGCTTATATAGAAATTACCACCCGCGCCCATCAGAGCTTATGGCGCGAGTATCAAAACATTAGTCAAACTCACAGTAATTTTGCCATCCAACATATACAAGGTGTTGAAGACATTTACCCTATATTTAGGGAGCTATTTAAAAAAGGCCGTCAACAGCAAGGGGCTGCATAGCCAAAGCGAGGTAGCAATATGAATAATAAGCGAATGAGTGATGGACCAGATTGGACCTTTGAATTACTTCAGCAATACCAAGACGAAATTGCGCGTGTTGCTGAGCATTACAAGCTAGATACCTACCCTAACCAAATTGAGGTGATCACCGCAGAGCAAATGATGGATGCTTATTCAAGCGTAGGCATGCCGATTGGTTATACTCACTGGTCTTATGGTAAAAAGTTTATTCAAACAGAGCAAAATTATAAACGCGGTCAAATGGGGCTTGCGTATGAAATTGTAATTAACTCAGACCCCTGTATTGCCTATTTAATGGAAGAAAATACTCTGCCGATGCAGGCGCTTGTGATGGCGCATGCGTGCTACGGACATAACTCTTTTTTTAAGGGGAATTATTTATTTAAAACCTGGACTGATGCGGGCTCAATAATTGATTATTTGTTGTTTGCTAAAAACTATATTAGCCGCTGTGAAGAAAAATACGGTATTTCTGAAGTAGAAAGCATACTTGACTCTTGCCATGCGTTAATGAGTTATGGTGTTGACAGATACAAACGTCCGCAGCGAATTTCGTTATTTGAAGAACAAAAACGTCAACAAGAACGTGCTGAGTACTTACAATCACAAGTTAATGAGCTGTGGCGTACTATTCCCTCTCAGCAGCAAGAATCAAAAAAACGTGAGCGCCACTTTCCGCAAGAACCGCAGGAAAACATTCTGTATTTTATTGAAAAAAATGCCCCTTTACTTGAGTCATGGCAGCGAGAAATTGTACGTATCGTGCGAAAAATATCGCAGTACTTTTATCCGCAAAAACAAACACAGGTTATGAATGAAGGTTGGGCCACTTTTTGGCATTACACTATTTTGAACCACTTATATGATGAGGGAAAACTAACCGATTCATTTATGTTAGAGTTTTTACAAAGCCATACTAATGTTGTGTACCAACCTCCCTACAATAGCGATTATTATTCTGGCATAAACCCTTATGCGCTGGGTTTTAATATGATGGTAGATATACGTCGTATTTGCGAAAACCCAACTGAAGAAGACAAACGCTGGTTTCCTGAACATGCTGGCAGTGACTGGCTAGAGACCCTGCACTTTGCAATGCAAAACTTCAAAGATGAGAGTTTTATTAGCCAATTTTTATCACCTAAATTAATTAGAGACTTTAAATTGTTCACTATCGTCGACCACACCAGCAACCCACATTTAGAAATAGGCGCTATTCACGACGATAATGGCTACAAAGCGGTTAGAGAAGCGCTTTCTGCACAATATAACCTTAGTAATCATGAACCTAACATACAAGTTTACGATGTTGACTTACGAGGCGATCGCTCATTAACTCTACGATATATCCCTCATAATGCCATTCCACTGGCCAACTCCCATGGGGAGGTATTAAAACACCTTTACAGGCTATGGGGCTTTAAGGTAAAACTGGAACAGGAGTCAAATTCTGGCGAGATTTCAACCATTGGTCAATGCCCAATCGATGATTCACGCCATACAATAGAGTAAAAATAATGGATAGAAAAAAGCTGCTTGTACTAATTGATTCGGTTGAATTTGCAAAAACCTCTTTGCAACATGCGAAACAAAAGGCACTTCAAGGCGATAAGCATATTGATATTGTTGCCTTTAGCTTTGAAGAAACCGGTAACATTTTATTCTCTCTGTCACCAGAACAATTACTTGCGCTGCAAGATAAATGCCTTTCATCATTAAGAGCACAGTTGGAGCCACTCATTGCAGCGGAACTAGCCGGGTGCAGTTATACCTTTCAAACCGCATGGCATGAAGCCCCAGAACAATGGCTTAACGAAGATATTGACACCGATGATTATGAAATGGTGATAAAAACTCGCCATATCGATAGCGATAGCCAATTTAGCGAGCTTGATTGGCAACTTATTCGCTTTACACCCATCGCACTGTATCTGGCAGCAGATAACAAATGGCGCAAACATACCAACATACTCGCCGCACTTGATTTAGCCAGCGAAAAGCCTGCAAAACATAAACTTAATCAATCGATTGTTAAATATGGACTAGCGTATGCAGAGCGAACAGGTTGTGAATTTTATGCAGGCTACACTGTCTATATTTCCCCAATATTAAGAGATTTAGGCTTAGTTTTTTCTGAGGAACAGCTAGTAAACGCGTTTGAGAAACTACCGAAATCACAGCAAAATCTAATTACTGATAATAATTTACGCGATAAGCTTCACATTAAAGCAGGGTTACCCGAGCAGGTGATCCCAAGCTTAGCGGCTAAGTTTAATGCTGATTTAGTGATTATAGGTTCTGTAGGAAATGTTGGGATTAAAGCAAAGCTGATTGGTAATACTGCAGAGAAAATAATGCGTTTACTCAAAACTGATTTACTAATTTTACCTCCCAATTAAAAAATGATGCTTATGCATCATTTTTTATATCAGCGTATACCGACACTCTATTTCGTCCATTTTCTTTTGAGTGATAAAGTGCTTTATCTGCAGCTTCAATCCAACGTTCATGATCTTTAAATTCGTTGTCAAAGCAAGCAATACCCACACTAATAGCCATATGTACTGTATGCTCTTTGTATTTAGCGGGTGAGGTTTCAATTAATTGGCGTAAGCGCTCAGCAAATACAATCGCCCCTTGTTTATCGGTATCTAACAAAGTAACAACAAACTCTTCACCACCGTAGCGCCCAGCAATATCTGTTTCACGCAATGCAGTTCTCAGTAAACTCGCTATATGACGAAGTGCTTCATCTCCTGCACTGTGGCCAAAGTCATCGTTTACCTTTTTAAAGTGATCAATATCAAAAATTAATAACGAACAACAGCCTTCACTGCGCTTAGTACGTAAAAATTCTTGGTGCAACAAATGCTCCCAATGTCCTCGGTTTGCAAGCTGGGTAAGGCTGTCGGTTTGACTAACTCGCTCTAATTTTTTGTTTAACTCTTCAAGCTCTTTTTTGTTCACCGCAATATCAGTCACGTCGTAGAGAATAATGCAAATATGCGCCACTTCGCCTCGCGTGTCGGTCAGCGGGATAAATGTTGCGTTTTGATACATGTAATCTGCTTTACCAGTAATAGGTCGATAGTTTTTAAAGCGAAAAATATACGGCTGTTGTTCCCAAATAGTAAATGAGCGATTTTTTAATACAAACACGGATTCTGCTTTACTCTTGAACCATTTTTCATCAATGGCTGGGAATAGATCAAACAAGTCTTTATCTTTTACAGCACTGGGTAACAGCCCTGAATGATTTTCCATAAAGCCATTCCATACGCACACCTTGTAGTCTCTATCAAGCACTACAAGGCCTACATCAACCGTATTAAACATGTCCATTAACCAATGGATTTCATTTAAATCTAAATCAGCAGGCATAAATATTTAATCTTCCAGCAGATAGGCAACTTTATATTTTAAAGTTTTGAGTGAATCTTCAGTAAAGAGCAACATTAAATCACAACTAATATCATGATTTTCAATACCGTAACTAATTTCTATGGCGAGTGTTCGCTGCCAACGATCTTTATTTGATTTTACCAGCTCTGACACGTCACGATGCTGCCCCAATACAATTGGGTGGCCTTGAGAGAAAGTCATATCAAGCTGCTTTGAAAAACCAGTTAAAATAGCACCTATCAGAATATTACTAATATCCATTAACAGCTCTAACTCAACCTTATCGTTAAGTTCACCGTCGTAATTCATTAAAGATGCAATTTCTTTAAAACTAGAGTCGTTTAGTAGCAGTAGCGCCTCACCAGAGACACCGCCCCCAATAAAACCTTGGCAGATGCCCGATGTAGTGCTGCTGTTGTCAACTGAACGCAACGCCATATCGAGTTCGCTAACTTCTAAAACATTTACATTAGGTATAGGTAATTTAACGAACACATTGAGCAGTCTTGCAAGTAGGTCTCCCGCTTGCCCCATAGCAACATTAGTGAGTTCTTGGTAGACGTCACGTACATCAGGGTCAACTTGCTCACCAAGCGCATTGGAGAGCCGCTCTCGTAACGCTTTATCTTTAATACCATGGTGTTCAATGATGGCGGCGAGCTTTTCGGAGGAACATGGCTTTTGAATAAAATCTATTGCGCCAAGTTCAAGTACACGTTGATGCGCACTCGGTTGAATGTCGCCAGATACCACTACAGTTAATACATTGAGTCCCTGCTCTTTCATGGCCGTTAACACTTCATAACCATCCATTTCTGGCATATTTAAGTCAAGGAAAAGAATTTCAGGGGGAGATTTAGTGAGCTGTTTTATGCAGTCGACACCATCATATGCAAATTCAACTTTTATATCCCAATCATCGGGTAAGGAGCGAGCCAACTGACGTCGTGCTAATTTTGAATCATCACATATTAAAACCGATGTTGACATACAATCTCACTATTTTAAAACGGGGTGTAATTTTAAGCGTATAAAACAAGCCACAGATACATAAAACAATACCTATTTCTTATATATAGTAATCAATGTATTGCTTATTTACAATTTTAGGCAAAATAAAGCTAGGATTATTCTGCTTGGTTACTTATCTACATTATAATACACTCACAACTATTACGTTAATTTAAAAGGAAAAAATTCCATGCGTCGTACATTAGCTTTTGCATTAAGCCTATTTTGCTGTGCCAGTTTTGCCGCAGACTTACCAGAAAATACACTCGATGCAGGAAAAGTAACCGCACAAGGTAAGCCAGTGACATTATTAGGTAAAGGCCTTATCGTTGGTGAAGATGCCCCTAATTTTA
This sequence comes from Pseudoalteromonas sp. BSi20311, assembly GCF_000239875.1. Classification (NCBI taxonomy): domain Bacteria; kingdom Pseudomonadati; phylum Pseudomonadota; class Gammaproteobacteria; order Alteromonadales; family Pseudoalteromonadaceae; genus Pseudoalteromonas; species Pseudoalteromonas sp. BSi20311. The sequence continues at coordinate 35,518 of NZ_BADU01000103.1, forward strand.
AAGTAGTTAATGACAGTTTTACTGCAGTTACGTTAGAAGATTATAAAGGTCAAGCAGTATTAATTAGTGTTGTTCCAAGCTTAGATACCGGTATTTGTAGCTTACAAACTAAGCACTTTAATGAAAAAGTCGCCCAGCAATTTCCTGGTGTAGCCATGCTCACCATTAGTGCCGATTTACCGTTTGCGCAAAAGCGTTTTTGTAAGGCCGAAAATATCGATAAAGTGACGACGCTTTCTGATTCTGTATGGCGTGATTTTGGCCAAAAGTATGGCTTAATAATTAAAGATATGGGCTTACTTACCCGCGCGGTGTTTATTTTAGATAAAAGCCATAAAGTTATTTATAAGCAATTAGTTAGTAGTTTATCAACTGAGCCTGAATACGATAGCGTTATTGAAAAGCTTAAAACGCTTTAAGGGTCGAATTTCGAATAATAAAAAAACGAC
>NZ_BADU01000102.1:0-5895 GCF_000239875.1 Pseudoalteromonas sp. BSi20311
CGTCCTGCTCGTTGACGTTTTTGGGTACCGTCTTCGAGTAATTGTTTTTCCCATTGAGGTATAAATACTTTGCAAAAATCGTCGACATCGCAAAACAATTCAACTAATTTAATCATGCCTGTTCCTTGTTTATCCAATCGTTCTTGGTCGAAAGATCGGATCTCGGAACAGGCATTTAGTTCAATTTTCTTAAACGAGATTCAGGTTATTTATTATTTGGCTCAACGCGTTGGATATAATTTTTCTTCTGACGGTAGAACAATAAAAAAATATAAAGTAAACGGTTTTGTTGATGTTAATAGTATTATGGACACACCATTACTCATGCTGCTACCAAGGATTGTTTTCAACTTGGAGCCTAGCGTAGATGTTAAAGATTTTACACTTTTTGAGAGTGAATTTTTTTGTTCAGGTGAAAAAGGTCAAAAAACGAGAACGTTATTTTCAAATACCGTTGAAAGAATATCATTGATAACAAAAGAGCTATTATTCGAACTTGCTGACAGTAAAATTATAGTACTGCCATTTAGTTTTAAAAAAGAAAGCTTGCTTCATGATGTCGTTAGTTATTTGCCAGATTGTAAATTGAAATCCGACTTGATGGGAGCAAAATTGTTAGAAACGAAAGACAAACAGCAAAAGCGTTCATTGAAGGATTTTTGTTCGTCTTTATATCTATCTTCAACTTGTCAATCAATGGCCGATTTTCCTGAGTCATTAGCTAGGGACGTTTCTGAAACAATGAGAGGGAAGTATAGGGACAATGATTATAATACTTCTAAACACCTTCCTTATAAAATTTTAAGAGAGCTTTTTGACGAGCTTGAGACTGATTCGAGTTGGATTGAACAAGACGGTTTTAAGAAATTTGATCGTTCTTATCTTAGCGCGACGAGTATGAGGCGGATTTTAAATAGCGGAAATGAAAGAAAGTCATTAAATTTAGGATGGGCAAAAGGATTAATTCCAGATTCATTATTCGATGAAATTAGCACTTATACTGCATCTAACTGTAACAAAAAGACAATTAATCGTATTAATCATTTTGTCGATTGGTATATATCTCTTTCTGATGAGTACAAAAGTGAGATCAGTAGAATAGTTGATTTTAATGTCATTATGTTCAAAGACCCCTTGTTTAAATTTTCAGATAAAACGTTTTATGATTATTTGAATGCAGTTGAAGCTGGAGATGGAACTGTTCGAAACATTTGGTCAACAGTTCATCAGATGTTTGAGCATGTCACTAATGCCAGTCGATTATCAGATAATAAAGCTTATACAAACCCATTTCCTGAATCCAAAAAGGTTTTCCCTGCAACCCCTGTTAATAGCCAAACTACTAGAGCCGCTATGCCATCTGTTATTCATAAGATGGCTTTGGATATTTTAAAGAAAGATGACTATCAATTTGCAAAGGATAATTTACCTAGAAGTACTTTATCATTGCTAAATAAAGAAACGGGCATTCGAGATAGTGTTTTTGCATATAACATCCCTTACATTCTTCATATTTTATTAATTCTCCCTTTGAGGCTCCATCAAGTGAGATGGTTGGATGAAGGATTGTTGGACAAACTAATTTGGGATATTACTTCGGGAGCGTTTATTAAAAATACTCATCCATTGGCAGGGTTTAGATATCCTGATGGTGAAACACATACAAAAAAATATACCCAAACGGGTGTGTTTTCTTCAGAACAGGCGCAAGGAAATGAGAGTTTAAATTTATATATCAACACAAATAAAACCAAAGGGTATTCACTACAAAAGAAGGGATATACCGGATATACAATTCCTTGGCCATATGATTGCTATATTGAAGATGTAGTTGATGTTTACAACATACTTGAAAAACAAAGGGTATTTAATAATACCTACTCTCCATTGGATATTGAGCCTGTCAAAGTTATTGATGAAGATTCGGGTAAGTATGATCCTAAGATTTGGGTAAATCTCCCATATTTCACGCCACTCTTTAGAGATTTATCAATGCCTAGGGTTTCTGATGCAGATACCAGTCGAACTAACTTATATCTGCCTACTAAGGCTGATAATGTCAGAACGTTATTCAAATTATTAATGAAGGAAGCTGAAAAACAGTATAAAGAAACTTATCCGCAATATGCTGATCACATTGTCGTTTTTGATGAAGGTGAAAATTGTTTATTTGATGTTCATACGCTTAGAGTATTTGGAATAACTGATTTACTAGATCGGGGTCTTGATAAAGAGATTGTTAAGATTTTGGTTGGGCATAACACTTCGATTATGACGTTGTATTACCATAAACGAACAGAAGCGATGTACCGAAAACTACTGTTAGAAAGCAAGAAGAAAGCCGGAGTTGCTACAGAGAATGAGTTGCTTTATTTAGAATTTGGATTACGAGATGGAGAGACTTTAATAGATCTTTTTAGTTTAGTTCCTGAATGGCAAAGTGAGAAATTTCCGCGTCCTGACATGACAAAAGGCGGAAAGCCAAAAGTAATGAAAGGGGGTGTCTGTGATAGTTTTGATTGTGAAACTGGTGGAATAAATATTAAGTACACTCGTCAAATGGAAGTATTTGAAATTTCATCCGTTGAAGGTGGTTCGCTTCGGTGTGGTAACTGTAGATATTGGAAAACAGGCCCCAGGTTTCTTCTTGAGCAAATATATTATTTGAATGAAGTTGCAAGTGAGGTTGAGGAATTAGTTAGCCAACGCATTGATTTTTTAACTAAGTCACAAGAGGCTTTCAATCATTCAGACTATCAAAGAGCTGAAATAATTTCAGAAAAATTTTCACAAAAGGCTGATGAAGTTACAGCCCTTTTGGCTCATCGGGTTCAAGAACTAAAAAGACGGGATTTAATGTTGAGGAAAACTATCGAAGTAGCCAAGTTAGACTCAAAAAATAAGCAACTGCCGATTGAGTTTGGCACAATAACCGATCCTAATGATTTAAAGTGGGAATCAATGGGGGTATTTGATGCTGCTATGGAAAGAACAACTCAAGCAGCCGTTCTAGGGATTATTGGAGAGGAAAGTACAATATCAATGATACAATTAGAAAAGTTTTGCACTAAGTTTGCATCGTTATCTAAAAACACTAACCCTTTGCTATTTGTGCCCAATGATGAAGTTAAACGGGCGGCAATATTGTATAAATTGTCAAGCATAACAAAAGAGCTTGGTCGCTCATTTGATGATGATGAATTTGATGATCCAAGAGTCCTATTATCAAATTTAGGAGAAGAAAAGTTCATGCAACTAGGACAATCATTGACTTCTCTTGAAGCTGATTTATTAAAAATAGAGGAGAAGAAATAATGGACTTTTTATTTGCAGACAGTGAAGCAGAAAAAATGATCGAAGAGGCTAAAGATAAAAGGTTAAAGAAAGGTTTAACAAATGTATCTAAAGCCTGTCGAGCCTTGCTCCTCAATAATAAGAAGCTTACTTATGAAGAAATTGGAGACTATTGTGTTGAAAATTTCAAGACGCCAGGAAAAGGTGCATTTGGCAATGGTAGCGACAGCAGTAAAAAATATAAAGAGCTAATAGGCTTTTACAAATCTTTGATTAAAGTTGATCGCAAAGATGATGAGGATGAGCTTTCAGAATTGCCGATAGGAGTGAAGGCGTATATCAGCCAATTAGAACAACGAAATAATCTATTAGAGAAAGTGCAAAAAGAAATTGATGGTAAATCGCTAAGGACAGAAGTTGTATCGTTGACCGATACGATAAAATCACATGGTTTTGAATCTGATCATGCTAATACGGTTGTAGCGCAAGGGGTATTGACTACTGAACAGAAGAAATCCTTAAGAGTTTTGTTATTTGATTTACCGGAATATGCTAGCGAAGAGCTTGAAATTCAGGGGGATGATGAAATGGTTCGTTTGGTTTCTAAATCTACGGGAGTTATATTGCTAAACCCTCGTCAGTACAACGGCCTGAAGGATTTATTAAAGTAGTTAGGTACTATTGCTCTGGCCTTTTTTGAATTAATAAATCCCTTGAGACAGGCTCAATAAATCTCTATTTCTGAGCCTGTTAATTTGACAAGGGACTTGTATGTCAATTGGTGTATTTAGCTCAACTACTGGGGTCTGTTGGGGTTGTAGCCGATAATGAATCCAAAGCCCACTTGAGATCGATATATTCCGACACACTTGTCTTCAGTTTGTACAGTAAGTCTGTAAAGCAATTTACTGTCTTTTTTGGAAAAACTAATCAAAACGTTATTAGTAACAGAGTATCAATTTTATTGGTTACCTTGAAAGCTATGTTTTTATTAATTAAACAGAGACAAATAATATTTTCGAATATTTGTTTTTTAGTATAGATTTCAATCTGTTAGTTGTGTAAAAATGATTGTCAGGAGTTAATTGATAGGAGATGGCATAAAAAATAATATTAAGGTAACAAAATGAGCGTAAATTGTTTTTATAAAAGTGAATTAAAAGAAGAGTTGAAAAAAGAGCTACTTAGCAATAAGAATTTTAGCAATAAAGATCGGGAAATCCTGCACTTTATGTTATTTGAAATACTAAAAGAGTACGAGTTTTCAAAAATTTTAATTAAGCAAAATGTAAGTGTTGCTGGTGACGAAGGCATCGAATATTTATATTTTATTGACGGTCAGTACTTACCATTTCAACAAAGAAAAGATTTCGCAAGGTATGTTTTCAACAAATCTAAATTTGCGACAGATTTAAAAATGTCTTATCAATATCACAATCACTATGGCGAAGTTCTTATTAAATTTCTAGAAGCTGCGACAGCAGCATTAGTTGATTATGCTATTTCAGGTGTATTTAAAGATATAGTAAGTAATGGAGGGCTATTTGTTACGGCTCCAATGGAAAAGGCTTAATGTGCTTCAATCCTCCTAATTATGGATGCTGCTCGTATTAAAGTTCGTCTAATCGAGAAAAATTTTCTAGCCATGATATGTATTACCTTGATGAATAATATCAATGCAGTAAAAACTGTTTATCATATTACTTAAAGTGGAATTTAGTGTAATAATAGACATGGCTTTGTATGTTTAATCTTGTGAAGTCAGGCCGTATCAAAGAGGCCAGTTCCCACGATTGATGAACGAAATGGATATACTTTGAATAGATAGTAAATTCGCGTAGCGAATGTGTACCAATAAAATTTACTCGACAAAAAGAGCGTGGGCTTTTTGTTGCGTATTTTTGTATTGGTGAAAACATGTTGCTTAATAATGAAGACTTGCTTAACAATGTTAAAAGGCAAGCCAAAAGGCTTTCGAAAAAATTATCTATTCCGCTTGGCCAAAGCCAAGAAATGTTGTCCTATGTTGTTTATGGCTGTGATAGTTATGGACAGTTAATTTCATTGCTGAAGTCTGACTCCTTTGAAAATAAAAATTTGATATTAGCGGCTTTACACCCTAAAGCAGAAGACTTCCTTCTGAAATTTCTCAATACTGATATGAATAATATTTTGTCTCGTTTTAATGAAAGGGTTGAAAAAATAAAAATAAACGAAAATAGCGTTGTTGAAATTTTCGGTATTGAACCAACTGATTTTAAAAGTAAAATAAAATAAAATCCTTTTAAATTATACAGATATGTATAATTCTGTTCTGTTTACAATCGTTTTACTCTCATATTGTAGTGGTACAGTGATTTTGGCCACCCATTAAGAAAGAAATGTTATGCTAATAAGCATACAAATTTGGGTGAAAAAATGACGAAATTAAAACGCGCAACGTATTCTGCGGCAATCAAATTAGAAACAGCTCAGCTTGTAGTTGACCAAAGTTATACTCAAGAAGAAGCAGCCAAAGCGATGGGGGTGGGTAAATCAACCGTCAGTAAGTGGGTTACTCAATTAAAGCAAGAGCGGAGTGGCCAGACACCATCTGCTTCA
>NZ_BADU01000101.1:0-6684 GCF_000239875.1 Pseudoalteromonas sp. BSi20311
TTATTTTTTAGATTGAACGCTGATCAGCGTCCGTAAGGATCAGCGACGATTTTATCTACGTACCATTTGCCTTTTATTTTTAGCATTTCGATAGTGCGAAAATCGTCAATTTTTCTACCGTTAAAATAACCAGTAAATACAATGTTTATTCTTGCCTTATTGCCGTATTGTTCGCGCAGACTTGAATTTGACATATCAATTTCAATTACCACTTCATCGTACTGTAAATTAATAAGACTGCGGGCAAACTGTTTTGCTGTACCGTACGATTTCATTATGCGGGATAATGTAGGGGTCGCGAAATTGCTGGCTTTTTGCAAGTTATGCTGATTATAAAGCGCATCAAAATACACCGTGGCGGTATCGCCTGGGCTATCATTATCTATGTACTGGTCTTTAGGTTTAGTATTTTCATTACAGCCAACGATCAAAATACTAAAGATGAGCACAAAAGTGGTTAAAATTGTTTTCATATTTGGTCAGGTTGATTACTCATACATAAAGTGTGTGATGGAATGCTGCGGATGTAAAGAGGATAGTACTAAATAGGTGTTAACTTATAGGGAAAGTAATAAAAAAGGATGTTGAAAAACATCCTTTTTTAATAATGTAGTCTGATTATTGAACAAGCTCTTGCTCGGAAAACTCTTCATCAAACATTGGGCTTGATAAGTAACGCTCTGTTGCACTTGGTAAAATAACCACAATATTTTTATCTACGTTTTCAGGACGTTCAGCAATACGTTTTGCTGCAACCACGGCTGCACCCGATGAAATACCGACTAAAATCCCTTCTTTTTTCATTAGCTCGTGGCACATTGCGATACATTCTTCATTAGACACTTGCTCTACACCATCAATTATTGATAGGTCTAAGTTCCCTGGAATAAAGCCTGCACCAATCCCCTGTATTTTATGTGGCCCTGGTTTTACCTCTTCACCGGCAAGCGTTTGACTAATAACTGGCGAGTGGCTTGGCTCTACGGCTATTGATTTTACATTAAGGCCTTTCTCTTTTTTAAGATAACGACTAACACCTGTAATAGTGCCGCCAGTACCAACACCTGCAACAAAGAAATCGATTTTGCCATCAAGTGCATTAAAAATTTCTGGGCCCGTTGTTTCAAAGTGAATTTTAGGGTTTGCTGGGTTTTCGAACTGTTGTAGCAAAATAAACTTATCTGGGTCTGCTGCTTGAATTTCTTTGGCTTTAGCAATAGCGCCGTTCATACCTTTAGCGCCATCTGTGAGCACTAGGTTAGCACCGAGTGCCTTTAATAGTTTACGACGTTCTAAGCTCATGGTGTTTGGCATAGTCAGCGTTAGTTTGTAGCCGCGAGAGGCCGCAACAAATGCTAAAGCAATACCAGTGTTACCTGATGTCGGCTCTATTAGCTCTTTGTCTTTGGTAAGTTGACCTGATTTTTCAGCTTCCCAAATCATTGATGCACCAATACGGCATTTAATACTAAAGCTAGGGTTACGTGATTCAACTTTAGCGTATACATTCCCACCTGTAACACGGTTAAGTTTTACCAACGGTGTGTTACCGATGCTTAGTGAGTTATCTTCAAAAATAGTAGACATAATGTTCCTTTAGGTACAATCTGATCAACACGTTAACAGCTATCCTGTTAACTTTATAAGCCTACTTTACTGTGAGATAAAAAAAGTTAAAGTAAGCTTTGGCTATAACATATATTAATTACGCTTATAACGGATTGAACTAAAAATCCAACCTGTTAATTTTTTAGTTATTAAAAAGGCGAGCATATGCCATTTGTTCACCTTTAACTTTATACGTTATTTCTTGTTTATGTAGTCGTTATTTAAACAAATCAACGGTACTCACTTATATTTTGTTGGTTAATTGTGCAAATGAACTGCGGTTGAACAGTTTTATGACACAAACTATTCAAAACATGATAAAAACACACTATCTAAATTCAATAAAGTAATCACCATGAAGTTAATCTTAAAATTAATTGCCGGTATTGTGGCCGGTATTTTAGTCGGGCTCTACATTCCCTTAACTGGCGTTGAGCTTTTATATACAGTAAAAGAGCTTATTGGCCAGCTTATTAGTTTTACAATTCCACTGATTATTTTGTTTTTTATTGCCTCAGGTATTGCTGGGCTACCTAAAGGATCAGGCCATCTATTGGGGAAAACAGTCGGTTTTGCGTATGGCTCAACAATTATAGCCGGTACTTTAGCGTTTTTATTAGTGACAGCGGTTATTCCGTTCTTAAGCGGTGGTATTTCATTTGAAGCCGAAGCAGTCACTGAGGTAGGTAGCTTTATTGACTTAGAAATTCCACCGTTAATGGGTGTTATGACAGCTTTAGTCACAGCCTTTGTTTTTGGTATTGGTATGAGTCAGCTTGGATTAGACACATTAAAAACTGTGTCGGATCAGGGGCGCGACATTATTGATGGTTTACTATCAAAAGTAATTATTCCGGCATTGCCGTTTTACATTGCGGGTGTATTTGCTGAAATGACTGTAGCAGGTACCGTTGTCGACACATTACAAGCATTTGGTGTAGTGTTAATTGCTGCGTTAGTTATGCATTGGCTATGGTTGAGTGTGCTTTATATTGTATCGGGCCTGTTACTCAAACGTAATCCTATTGAGCTAATTAAAAATATGTTACCTGCGTACTTTACTGCACTAGGAACCATGTCGAGCGCGGCAACCATTCCAGTTTCTTTGCAATCAAGTAAAGCCAATAACGTAAAAGAAGATGTAGCTAACTTTACCGTGCCATTATGCGCCACTATTCATTTATCTGGATCAACAATTACCATTGTAACCTGTGCCATGGCTGTGATGTATTTATCGCCTAGCATGGAAATACCTTCACTAATGGCTATGCTGCCATTCATTATGATGTTAGGTGTAGTGATGATTGCAGCGCCAGGTGCACCAGGTGGTGCGGTAATGTCGGCATTAGGTTTACTAACGAGCATGCTAGGTTTCAACGAAGGTGCAGTGGCACTAATGATTGCACTTTACTTAGCGCAAGATAGCTTCGGTACTGCGTGTAATGTAACGGGTGATGGTATTATTGCTTTATGGGTTGACCGTTTTAGTGAAAAAGCGTCAGCTTAAATCACTATCGCGTATTTACCTGCTTTTGGTAAATACGCTTTAATTATATTGGTCATGATGACCGGCGGCGAAAGCATAATATTAGTTATGGTTTCGTCGTATGTATGCTAATGTTGAAAATTAATTTTGTTAACTTGCATCTTATTAGGCTAGTGAGGGTGTTCCATTGATTAACGTACTTTTAGTTGATGACCATGAACTTGTTCGCACAGGGATCAGACGTATTCTTGATGATATACGTGGTTTTAAAGTGATAGGTGAAGCTAAAACAGGCGAAGAGGCTGTGCAGTTTTGCCGTCAGCATTCGCCAAATATAGTGTTAATGGATATGAACATGCCTGGTATGGGCGGGCTTGAGGCAACTAAAAAGATTTGCCGTTACTGTCCTGATGTGAAAATTATTGTCCTTACTGTTAATTGCGAAGACCCATTTCCAAGTAAGGTAATGCAAATTGGTGCTCATGGTTTTTTAACCAAAGGTGCTGGGTCTGATGAAATGGTTCGCGCTATACGTTGTGTGCACGCAGGACAACGTTATATTGCTCCAGAAATAGCACAACAGATTGCACTTGCGCAGGTAACCGGGCGTACCGATGAAAACCCATTTCAAAGCCTATCTGAGCGTGAACTACAAATTATGTTGATGATCACCAAAGGTGAAAAAGCACAAGATATCGCTGAGCGCTTAAATTTGAGTTCTAAAACAGTAAACAGTTATCGCTATCGTATGTTTGAAAAGCTTAACGTAGGAGGCGATGTAGAGCTTACTCATTTAGCTATACGTTACAAAATGATTGATATAGATATATCTTACTAGTCGTTATATATGTCTGAATTTGATCATGCTCAGTTTTTAAAAACATTATCGAGTGAACCTGGCGTTTATCGCATGCTCGATAATGACAACCAAGTTATCTATGTCGGTAAAGCTAAAAGTTTAAAAAAGCGGGTAAGCAGTTACTTTCGCAGCAATATTATCGACAGCAAAACCCGTGTTTTAGTAAGTAACATTTTTAATATTGAAGTCACGCTTACTAATACAGAAACAGAAGCGCTTCTGCTTGAAAACAATCTGATTAAAAAATATCAGCCACGTTATAATATTTTGTTACGTGATGATAAGTCGTATCCCTATATATTGCTCACTAATCATAAGCATCCGCGCTTAGCCTTTCATCGTGGCAGCAGAAAAGTAAAGGGCGAATATTTTGGTCCTTTTCCAAGCGCTGGAGCTGTCTCAGAAAGTTTGCGGTTAATGCAAAAGATCTTTCCTGTGCGTCAATGCGAAGATGCTTATTATCGTGCGCGAAGTCGTCCCTGTTTACAGTATCAATTAAAACGTTGTTCTGCGCCGTGTGTAAATAAAGTTTCTGAAGATGAATACGCGCAGCAAGTTAATTATGTTCGTAAGTTTTTAACCGGTAAATCTCATGAAGTAATAGCCGATCTAATCGCTAAAATGGAAAGAGCCAGTGAGCAGCTTAATTTTGAACTCGCAGCTAAAGTACGTGACCAAATTATGTTACTGCGTAAAATGCAGGAGCAACAATCTATCTCTGGCAATTTTGCGGAAATGGATGTGGTCGGCTTTGCCCATTTAAACGGTTTAAATGGGATTCATTTATTGATGATCCGCGATCATAAAGTGCTGGGTAGTAAAACTTATTTTCCAAAGGTACCTAAAGACTCACAGGAGCAAGAAATATTAACCTCTTTCTTGGGTCAGTATTATTTAGCGCCAGGTGCTACAGGGCGTATTGCCAAAGAAATTATTTTACCGTTTGAAATTGAAGAAAGTGATGCGCTCAGTGAAGCACTAACTCAAATTAGTGAGCGTAAAGTATCACTAAAAGTGGTTGCCCGCGGTGAGCGAGCACAGTACTTACAGTTAGCAAATAAAAATGCATTAAATAGCATTACGGTGAAGCAAAGCACTCAAGACTCTATAAACAAGCGTTATGCGCAATTAAAGGCCACTTTACGCCTTGATGATATCAATCGCATGGAATGTTTTGATATCAGTCACACCATGGGTGAAAACACAGTGGCCAGCTGTGTTGTATTTGACTCTCAAGGGCCAAATAATAAAGAATATCGTCGTTATAACGTGACGGGCATCACTGGCGGTGATGATTACGCCGCTATGGAATTTGCACTAAACAAACGTTATAACAAGCTGGTTGATGAAGATAAAATTCCCGATGTTATTTTTATTGATGGTGGTAAAGGGCAATTAGGTAGAGCGGAGCAATATTTCGAAAACTGGCCGCATACCAAAATGCCGTTATTAGTTGGGGTTGCAAAAGGCACTAGCCGTAAGCCAGGCCTTGAAACCTTGCTTATAGATGGTGGGCGTAAGACAATCCCTATGGATTCTGATGCACCAGCACTGCATTTGATTCAGCATATACGGGATGAATCGCATCGTTTTGCAATTGCAGGCCACCGTAACAAGCGCCAAAAACAGCGTACTCAGTCGTTATTAGAAGAAATAGATGGCGTTGGTTCAAAGCGTCGACAAACATTATTAAAATATTTAGGGGGCATGCAAGGCGTAAAAGCTGCTAATATAGAACAGCTAAAGAAAGTTCCTGGGATCAGTCCTGACATGGCTGAGAAGATATTTAACCATTTGCATGACAAGGGCTAGCCCTATGTGCGAATATAGAAAAAAAGACATATCCAAGTAGTTATGTGGAATATTCCAAACACACTCACAACGTTTAGACTCTTTCTTATCCCCATTTTTTTGGTGATATTTTATATGCCTTATTCATGGGCATTCTTTGTTGCTGCCTTTATTTTTTGGCTGGCTTCGATCACAGATATACTCGATGGCTATTTAGCCCGTAAACTTGAACAATCAACGCCTTTTGGTGCGTTCTTAGACCCTGTTGCTGATAAAGTAATGGTGTGTGCTGCCTTGGTTGCTTTATCTGAGCATTATCAATCTTTGTATATGACTATCCCTGCGCTTATTATTATTAGTCGTGAAATTGTTATATCGGCGCTACGTGAGTGGATGGCTGAACAGGGGAAGCGCGGTAATGTGGCTGTATCCGATATGGGTAAATTAAAAACGGCAGCTCAAATGTTAGCCATTATAGGTTTAATCTGGCAGTACGATAGCTGGATGATGTATTTAAGCTATGGCCTACTTTATATCGCCACGTTTTTAACGCTTAGTTCTATGGTGCAATATTTAGTTGCAGCATGGGGAGAATTGACCAAAAATTGATTGTAAACGTCTAATAACGCACCATTTTAGATAAAAAATAATCAAACAGTTCAAAAGTAGCATTTTTTGTGTTGACGCGTTTAATAATCTCTGTAGAATGCGTCCGTGTTGAGAGGGCATAGCCCCCTAGATAAACATTAAGCGGCACTAGCTCAGTTGGTAGAGCGCGACCTTGCCAAGGTCGAGGTCACGAGTTCGAGCCTCGTGTGCCGCTCCAGTTTATCTTAAAGCTAACCTAGTATTGAGGCGGAATGGCAGAGTGGCCATGCACCGGATTGCAAATCCGTTTACCCCGGTTCGACTCCGGGTTCCGCCTCCAATCAACACTCCA
>NZ_BADU01000100.1:0-16177 GCF_000239875.1 Pseudoalteromonas sp. BSi20311
TTTTTTATGGCTGTTCTTTTTAGGCTTTTAAGTTACGTACAATACTGTTATCAGTATTTACAACGCTGCCAGCTTGGTCGTAGGTCATCGATGATGGCGCACCAATTAAAATACCTTTCAACTGTTTTACACTTAACTGTGCCTGATGGGCTGCGTGAGCGTTAACTTCATTTTGTTTTTGACATTGCTCAAGCTTGGTTCTGGTCAGCTTTATTAAGTCAGCGTTTTCATCTGTCTGCTGATCATTACTGGCAATCAGTTTACTAAGTTCTTTATCTAGGGTGCTTATGCTGGTTAAAAAAGACATTTTTTGTTGGGCAATTTCTTTTAAACCTTCGCCTCGACGAGAAGCAATAGCATTAAGCTCTTGAGTAAGAAGCTCACTCAAGGTTGTTAAACAATTAATTTGTTCGTTTAGTTTAATCGTAATTAAACTATTGTGATCAGCCATAAACATTAAACTCGAAATCTGCTAAATTTTTGGCAAGCTTCTCACTATCTATTTGATACCTGCCTTCGGTAATAGCTTTTTTAAGTTCAGCAACTTTATTACTGTCAAAACCAGAAGACTGCTCTGCTTTTTCTTGCAAAGATTTTAGTTGCTTGGCTTGCGGTGTTAAGCTCACCGAGTCACTTGCAGCCTTAGGTGAAGGCGTTTGTGCAGCCTGTGTATTTGCATTATCTCTTTTTAAATCAACTTTTTGCTGTTGAGTGTTCGTTAAAACACCAGGCTGTTGATTTGATTTATTTACTTGACCGACCATGATAAAACCCGTTTATTACCCAACTGATGCCTATTTATCGGCATTTACTAAAGATACTTTAGCATAAATTTACATTAAATATTTACTTGCACAGACTCTACACCATCTACTCGTGCATTTAAAACTTTACCTGTTTTTTTGTTTTCTACCCGTACTTGTTCACCTAAGGTTCCATCCTCTAATGCAACACCCGTCGTTTTTACTCTTAACCCTTTAATATTAGCAAAAATGTTGACAGAGTCGCCTTTGCAAACCATACAAATTTGATTTAGCAGCACAGGCATACCTTCACGAATATTACGTTTACTGCGGCTACCAATAAGTAGCGCAGGATCATCAAGGTACTGAACACGTATAAAGTGCGCAGGACGCATATCAATACTTAAATGGGATGGAGTAATTACTTCACCTCGTGCTAAATTAGTAGTTGCAACAACAACAGGTGCTGATTCAGTGATTCTCACATGAACGTATTGTGCCCAGTTGTCACTATCGTTACATTTTATTTGAATGGTGACTTGACGATTAAAAGGGGGCTCGCTTGGCGTTACTAACTCTGGCTCAGAGTTACACTGACGATCAGGTATACGGCTGTCTAACGGTAATGCGCTAAACTGTATTTTGTTATCATTTGTAGCTACTGCTTTTTGAGCAACATAAGATACAGCCATTTCTTGAAGCGATTCTTTGCTAAATACTTGAGCCTTTAGTGGCAAAGTGAAGCAGAGGCTAGCAAGAAAATAAAAAACACTGTATCTTCTGGTTTTTTTTAACAAACTCATAATGTTTCGACTATGCTTATGGTTGCAAACAGGGTATAAATATTTTGCGTCAGAATTTAGACGCCCCCGTTGTGTTATGACGCTTTATTAATTGAAAGCAATTATCGTTCCTTATATTTGTTTTCTTAGGAGATTTAAATGGCCGGTATTTTAGACTCAGTAAACCAGCGTACTCAGTTGGTTGGGCAAAACCGCTTGGAATTATTGTTATTTAAGCTTAACGGGCGTCAGCGCTTCGGCATTAATGTGTTTAAGGTGAGAGAAGTTCTTCAATGTCCTCCATTAACGAGCATGCCAAAATCTAACGCTTATATTCGTGGTGTAGCGCATATTCGAGGCCAAACTATTTCTGTGATTGATTTATCTATGGCCGTAGGTGGGCGACCTATAAAAAGCATAGAGGATGGCTTTATTATCATTGCAGAATATAACCGCACAGTGCAGGGCTTTTTAGTTGGTGGTGTTGAGCGAATTGTTAATATGAACTGGGAAAAAATAATGCCACCGCCATCAGGTGCGGGTCGCTATTCTTATTTAACAGCCGTCACTGAAATTGAAAATGAACTGGTAGAAATACTTGACGTAGAAAAAATCTTAAACGAAATTTGCCCAGTGAATACTACCGTGAGTGATGATGTTGCTGCTCAAGGAAATATACAAAAAGACCTAGGTGAAAGAATTGTATTTATTGCCGATGATTCGGCCGTGGCACGAAATCAGGTTAAACGAGCGCTAGAGCCTTTAGGTGTTACTACTGAGCTTGCTAAAAATGGTAAAGAAGCTCTAAGAAGACTAAAAGAAATTGCAGAGCTTGATTGCGTTAATGATATTACAGAGCGTGTAGGGTTATTAATTTCTGATGTAGAAATGCCAGAAATGGATGGCTATACACTCACTGCAGAGATTAAAGCCGATCCTAAACTTGCACCACTTCATGTTATTTTACATACATCTTTAAGCGGTGTTTTCAATCAAGCAATGATTGAAAAAGTAGGTGCTGACGATTTTATTGCAAAATTTAACCCAGACGAGCTTGCTACAGCCGTTAATAAGTGGGTTCATTGTGATTAATAAACACAGGTGTTATTGATTTGACTAATAAAGATTTGCAGCAAAAAGAATACGATCAATTTCGCTTATTTTTAGAGCAACAGTGCGGTATTGTTTTAGGTGAAAATAAGCAGTATTTGGTAAAGAGCCGTTTGGCACCATTAATGTCTCGATTTAATGTTGAATCGTTGTCTGAATTGGTAAGTAAAACTCTCGGTGTGCATGAGCGCCAGTTGCGCGCAGCCGTTGTTGATGCCATGACAACCAATGAGACATTGTGGTTTAGAGATCAATATCCGTTTGAGTTACTTAAAACCAGATTATTCCCTGAGTTTAAAACGTTAAATAGGCCATTAAAAATATGGTCTGCGGCGAGCTCATCAGGACAAGAACCCTACTCAATAGCGATGTCGGTTGCTGAGTTTCAATCCAGCAGCCCTGGTGTTTTAAAAATGGGTGCACAAATAATTGGTACAGATATATCAAATACCATGCTTGATATGTGTAAACATGCTGAATATGATGCATTGGCATTGGCTCGCGGACTCTCTGCTGAACGTCGTAAAAAGTTTTTTAAAGACAGCGGCAATGGTATGGCACAAGTGGTTGATTCATTGAAAAAGCAAGTGAGCTTTAGGCATTTAAATTTGCTCGATTCGTACGCTTTAATGGGTAAGTTCGATATTATATTTTGCCGTAATGTTTTAATTTACTTTTCACCTGAGGTGAAAGCCAAAATAATTGCACAATTCTCTCAAGCACTTAACCCTAAGGGGTATTTATTTTTAGGTGCGTCGGAGTCTATGTCTGGTTTAAGTACTGACTTTGATATGGTGCGTTGTAACCCTGGTATCATTTATCAAAAGAAATGACCTTCATTAATATATTATCCCTCCTCTAAACGACGCCTATTGCGTCGTTTTTTGTTTTTATCATCACTATTTTCACTGCTGGCTCATTTATTGCTTTATCGGTACTGAGTCAATTTTTTGGAGGTAGTTATGGCTATCAGTTTTGATAAAGCATTAGGCGTGCATCCGCATGCGATGTTGATCCGTTCGCAAAGAGCAGAAATGCTCGCTACTAATATCGCAAATGCTGATACGCCCGGCTATAAAGCAAAAGATATCGACTTTGCCTCAGCATTAAAAACGGCAAAGTCTAACCAACTAAGCGGCAATAGCATGGTAAGAACCAATGAAAAACACATTGCCGGTGGTACCCGAAGCGTAGGTGGTAATGAATTATTTCGTACGCCAAATCAAACAGATACAGGTGATGGTAACTCGGTTGATATACAGGTGGAACGAAACTTGTATACACAGAATGCTATGGAGTATCAGGCCAGTGTCCAGTTTCTTAATGGTAAGTTTAAAGGCCTGAAAAAAGCCCTCGGTAGTCAAGGAGCCTAATTATGAGTTTATATAATGTGTTTGATATTGCTGGTTCTGGTATGAGTGCACAAAACGTGCGATTAAATACCACCGCAAGTAATATCTCTAATGCCAATACAATTAGCTCTTCACAAAATGAGACGTACCGAGCGCGACAACCTGTATTTGCTGCGGAGCTAACAAAAGCGTCAGCGTCAGCAAGCAACCCACAGGGCTCTGCCGTTGGTGTGAAAGTGTTAGGAGTGGTTGAGAGTGATAAACCACTACAAATTGAATATAACCCAAACCATCCCAGTGCGGATGAAAATGGTTATATTTATAAACCCAACGTGAATGTTGTTGAGGAGATGGCAAATATGATTTCTGCATCTCGCTCTTATCAGACAAATGTTCAAGTTGCTGATGCAGCTAAGCAAATGTTAAGTAAAACACTGCTGCTAGGTCAGCGGTAACTGAGGGTAGCTCATGAGTAACGATATTAGCACTTCTTCATCCTACATGGACTCTTTACGTTGGCAAGATAAGCAAGTGCCAAAAAAAGAGGAAAGTGATGCGTTAACCCAAGAAGATTTCTTTTCGTTGTTAACACAGCAATTGTCATATCAAGATCCAAGCAAACCAGCTGATAATGATCAGATGATTGCGCAAATGACAAACTTTACTATGGCTGAAGGGATCTCAAATTTAAACTCTAATTTTGAGTCTTTAGCCGCATCGATGACATCAAATTCGGCATTGCAAGCATCAACACTGGTTGGTAAGCAAGCACTGCTGGAGTCTGACACGCTTGAGCTAAATGAGTCGGGTGAGGTTAAGGGAGCTATTGTTGCTGAAAAGCCGGTAGATAATTTAACACTTCGTATTGAAGATGCATCAGGGCAGTTAGTTAAAACCATTGATTTAGGTACTCAGCCTGCAGGTGCAGTGCGCTTTGCATGGGATGGTAAAAATGAAGCGGGTGAGCGGCTTCCTCCTGGTGAATACAAGGTTAAAGCTGAAGGCAGTACGGATGGCGAATTTTCAAGCCTCCCAATTGCTTCATTCAAAAATATTGAGAGTGTTAATATTAATGGCTCAAGCGGCATTATTATTAATACCAAAGAAGGTGCGGTTAGGCTGACTGATGTCGCAGAAATCGCGTAATAGATTTTATGTATTTTTTAGCCATCAGGCTAAATATTTTTAGGTTAGAGGTTAATTATGAGCTTCAATATTGCATTAACAGGCCTTGCTGCCGCACAAAAAGATTTGGATGTTACCGCCAATAACATTGCCAACGTAAATACCACAGGCTTTAAAGAGTCACGTGCTGAATTTGCTGATGTATATGCTTCATCAGTATTTAGTGCAGGTAAAACTAAAAATGGTGATGGTGTACAAACCACCATGGTTGCCCAGCAATTTCATCAAGGCTCATTACAGTTTACTAATAACTCACTGGATTTAGCGATTACCGGTGAAGGTTACTTTGCTATGAGCCAAGACTTGGGAGCCCAAGATTTTACCTACACGCGAGCAGGTGCATTTAAGCTGAACAAAGATAACTTTGTTGTCGATGCTAAAGGTAATTTTTTACAAGGGTTCCCCGTTGACGAAGCAACTGGTGATACTACCTCTGTGAGCTTGAGTACTTCTTCTGCTTTGCAAATACCTGACTCGTCGGGTTCTCCACGTGCGACCTCTAGTGTTTACAGCTCATTTAATTTAGACTCCCGTGCAGACGCGCCAACGCTTCCTTTTAATCCTACTGAAAGCGCAACATATAATTCATCAACATCAACAACTGTTTATGATTCTTTGGGTGAACCTCACGTGCTTCAGTTTTTCTTTGTGAAGAACGATCCATCAGTCCCTGGTGATGAAAATCAATGGGATGTGCATGCTACGCTTGATGGCAAATCTTTTGGTAGTGATGGCGTTGAACAGGATGGAACACCAGCTCTTCCGTTTGAGCCTATTAGTACGTTTAAATTTGATTCGAGCGGTTTACCTTCGACCACAACTGTAAATGGCACAACAACAGCTAATGTAGCTAATACTTTTAATCCTTTGTCTGTAGTTGCTGGCGGAGGAGGTACTCCTGGGCTGTCGAATATACTAACCAATGGTGCTAGTTTTCCTGCAGATATAGAGATCAATTGGCGAGATCAAGCTGGTACAGCTAACAAAGTACCAACCCAATATGCAAGCCGCTTTGAGGTAAAAGCACTTGAGCAAGATGGTGCGACAGTAGGGCGTTTAGCGGGTATTGATATTGGTACCGATGGAAAAGTAGTTGCATCTTATAGTAATGGTGATTCAACCTTCCTTGGTCAAGTAGCTATGGTGCGCTTTTCAAACTCACAAGGTTTGCAGCAAGTAGGTGACACTTCATGGAAAAAAAGTTTGACCTCGGGGGAACCAATTGCGGGTGAGCCAGGTTCAGGCACACTAGGCAACATTAATTCGTCAGCTCTTGAGCAGTCTAACGTAAACTTAACCAATGAGCTGGTTGATTTGATTAGTGCGCAGCGTAACTTCCAAGCAAACTCTCGTGCGCTTGAGGTTAACTCAACTATTCAACAGAACATCCTTCAGATCAGATAATCATATTTTGATTTACTAAGGCTGCTTAGTGCAGCCTTTTTTATTCCTCTCCTAAAATCTTATTCACACTTAAATTTAATTTGGCACTTATATTGCATTTACTCATACATAGATTTCTTAATGAGTCGATGTTATGGATAAAATGGTCTACATAGCGGCATCTGGCGCTAAACAAAGCATGCAAGGGCTTGCTCTTAAAGCCAATAATTTGGCAAATGCGAATACCACTGGGTTTAAATCTGATTTTTCGCAAGCACGGTCAATGCAGGCTTTCGGTGAAGGTTTGCCGACTCGTGTTTTTGCTATGCAGGAGCGCCCAGGATCTAACATGACATCGGGCGGTGTTGTCGAAACAGGTCGCAGCCTTGATATTGCTATGAGTGATAATGCATGGCTGAGTGTTCAGGATGCCTCCGGTAATGAAGCCTATACAAAAGTGGGTTCGTTAAATATAACGGCTGAAGGAATGTTGACTACCAGCGACGGTCGTCAAGTTATTGGCGAAGGTGGGCCAGTCATATTACCTGTACCGATTGAAAAAATTGAATTTAGCAAAGATGGCACTATTCAAGTTCGCCCTCAAGGTGCACCGGCTAACTTTTTAGAAGAAGTTGATCGGCTAAAAGTGGTTGATGCAAACAACGCTACACTCGAGAAGGGTAACGATGGCTTATTTAGAGCTAAACCAGGCCAAATAGTTGAAACATCAGCCAATGTACAAGTATTAGGTGGCACATTAGAAAAATCGAATGTAAATCCTGTGCATGAAATGGTCGATATGATCAGTCATCAACGCCAATTTGAATTACAAGTAAAACTGATGAAAACAGCTGAAGAGATTGATCAACGTCAAGAACAGCTGATGCGCATCGTTTAACTATAACGTGAGGATATTATTATGAATCCAGCATTATGGATAAGTAAAACAGGGCTTGACGCTCAACAAACAGATATATCGGTTATATCAAATAACTTAGCGAATGCCAGTACAGTGGGTTACAAAAAAAGCCGCGCTATTTTTGAAGACTTACTCTACCAAAATATTAATCAACCAGGCGGTCGCTCATCGCAAGACACCGAAATGCCGTCAGGCTTAATGTTGGGCGCGGGTACTAAGGTGGTGGCTAACCAAAAAAACTTTTCGCAAGGTAATATGCTCACCACTGAAAATTCATTAGATTGGATGATTTCAGGTCCTGGCTTTTTTGAAGTTTTACAGCCTGATGGCAATATTGCTTATTCGCGTAATGGCCAGTTTACTACCGACGGCGACGGGCGTGTTGTAACCTCGGGCGCTGGTTATGTTGTTCAGCCTGAAATGAATGTGCCTGATGATGCACAGTCAATCACCGTATCTCAAGATGGTGAAGTGTCAGTTCGCATTAAAGGTCAAGCCGAAAACGTGGTTATTGGTCAAATTACTATTAGTGATTTTATCAATCCGTCGGGCCTTGAGCCTATAGGGCAAAACCTTTATACCGAAACTGCAGTAAGTGGTGCACCTGTTCAAGGTAACCCGGGGGTTGAGGGCTTAGGTACAATTATTCAAGGTTCACTTGAAACATCAAATGTAAATGTGACCGAAGAGTTGGTTAATTTGATTGAAACTCAGCGAGTTTACGAAATGAACTCAAAGGTAATTTCAGCGGTTGATGAAATGATGAGCTACATCAATCAACAATTATAGTCTTGGGGGATTGTATGCGTAATATCATGTTATTTGCAGTAGGGACTTTACTGTTAAGCGGTTGTGTATCTACACAAAATAATGAAGTAGTGCAGGACGATCCCTACTATGCACCTATGTATCCAGAGCCTAATATGGAGTCAGTGGTAGCAACTGGCTCTTTATTCAGTACACAATTATCGAATGACTTATATGCCGATAAGAAAGCACTTAGAACAGGCGATATCATTACGGTTAAATTGCAAGAGTCAACCCAAGCCACAAAAGCGGCTAAAACAGAAACAGATAAACAAACAGATGCTAGCCTCGATCCTGTTATTGGTTTAGGTGGTTTACCGGTTAATATTGGTGGCGATAGTATTCAATTTGGGGTTGGTAGTGATGCGTCGTTTAAAGGTGACTCAAGATCAAATCAATCAAACAGCCTAGTTGGCGATATTTCGGTTAACGTGATGCGAGTATTACCAAATGGTAATTTGGTGATTCGCGGTGAAAAATGGCTAACGCTAAATACCGGTGAAGAATTTATTCGCTTAGAGGGGTTAGTGCGTCCACAAGATGTTAATGCTGATAATACCGTTGAGTCTAATCGTATTGCGAATGCGCGTATTCAGTATTCAGGTAAGGGTCAAACTCAAGAGGCACAAAGCCCGGGTTGGTTAACGCGTTTCTTTAGTAGCTCATTGTTTCCCTTTTAGAGGACATTCAACATGAATGGTTTTAAAGTTTTTTGTTTTATGGTGCTACTAGGCTGGCAATTTACTGCCAGTGCTGAGCGAATTAAAGATGTATCTATGGTTGAAGGGGTGCGCTCAAACCAATTAGTGGGCTATGGATTGGTTGTTGGTTTACCGGGCACCGGAGAGCAAAGCCGTTTTACCGAGCAAAGTTTTAAAGGCATGCTTAATAGTTTTGGTATTACACTACCTGCGAGTTTAAAGCCAAAAATTAAAAATGTTGCAGCGGTTGCTGTTCATGCAGAACTCCCTCCATTTAGAAAGCCAGGGCAGACTATTGATATAACCGTGTCATCAATTGGCAGTGCAGGCAGCCTGCGCGGTGGTACATTATTACAAACATTCCTAAAAGGGGTTGATGGTAATGTTTACGCCATCGCTCAAGGCAGTTTAATTGTAGGTGGCTTAGGCGCTGAAGGCCTTGATGGTAGTCGCGTTGTGATTAATACGCCAACGGTAGGACGCGTACCAAATGGTGCAACCGTTGAGCGTGCTGTTAAAAGCCCATTTATGCAAAACGATTATATTACCTTTAATTTAAACCGCCCTGATTTTACTACTGCTAAACGTTTAGAGAAAACCATAAATGATTTAATCGGCCCAAATAGCGCTCAAGCACTCGATGCGGCTTCTATTCGCGTTATTGCACCTCGTGATGCCTCGCAACGTGTATCGTATTTATCAACTCTTGAAAACTTAGAGTTTAAGCCTGCGGATACTTCGGCAAAAATAATTGTTAACTCACGCACCGGCACTATAGTTATTGGAAAAAATGTAAAATTACAACCTGCGGCAATTACACATGGTGGCCTTACTGTGACCATTGCTGAGCAACAAAATGTGGCACAGCCAAATCCTTTAGCAGAGGGGGAAACAGTGGTTACCCAACAAAGTATTATTGACGTTAATCAAGATGATTCACGTGCTTTTGTATTTGACCCAGGTGTCAGCCTTGATGATTTAGTTCGTGCTATTAATGAAGTTGGCGCTGCCCCTGGCGATTTAATGGCGATTCTTGAAGCACTTAAAGAAGCCGGTGCAATTAACGGTCAGCTTGTTGTAATTTAGTTTTATAAGATTCTAGACCCTAAGCCCTAGGGTCTTTAACCCTTAACCTTTCATCCTTAACCTTTCATCGCTACTCTTCTTTTGGCTCAATTATTGCATTTAACTAGGTATTATTAATTATTGTGTCAAAAAGCTGATGGAAACAAATCATCTAGATAAGCAAAACTTTTTTGATTTAGGCAACTTAGACTCTTTGCGTCGAGATGCTTTAAACAGCGGTGATGCATCAACCGATGCATCTAAAGCGGCGTTAAAAAAAGCGGCGGCACAATTTGAAGCTATCTTCACCCAAATGCTACTGAAAAGTATGCGTAAAGCCAATGAGGCTTTTGAAGACAAAGAAAGCCCATTTAATGCAAGTGGCGTGAAGTTTTTTGAAGAAATGCACGACCAACAGATGGCTACAGAGCTTTCATCAAATGGCTCTTTAGGTCTTGCTGATTTAATTGTGCAGCAACTATCGCCAGATGGAAAAAACTTTATGCCAGGCTCAGTTCTTCGTACAACGTCAGATTTCTTTAGTGACCAACGTGCGGGTAGCACCTTACCTCATCAAGAAAACCAAAAGGTCACTGAAAAAGTGCCGCTCGTTGATTCAACTGAAAAAAGCGAACAAAACATAGCGTCTGGCACATTTGAAAATGCTGAGGAATTTGTAAGTACAGTGTGGGAACACGCAAAAACAGCGGCTAAAAAAATTGGTTTAAATCCGGCGGTTATGGTTGCGCAAGCAGCATTAGAAACTGGCTGGGGTAAACATATTATCAGTAAAGGTGATGGCAATAGCTCAAATAATTTATTCAATATAAAGTCAGATAAAAGTTGGCAGGGCGAAAAAGCCAGTAAGGTCACTTTAGAGTTTGAGCAAGGCGCTGCAGTTAAAAAGCAAGCAAGCTTTAGAGCGTATGACTCAATAAAAGATAGTGTGAATGATTTTGTGGATTTTTTAACGCAGAACCCTCGCTATCAAGATGCATTAAACAATACAGCAAAGCCGCACAAATTTTTAGACTCTTTACAGCAAGCCGGTTATGCAACCGACCCTAACTATGCTGACAAAATAAAAAGAGTGCTAAACAGTAACGAATTGAAGAATATCGCCACAAGCGTGATCCGCCAAGGAGTAGAGTAACATGTCGTTTAATTTATTAAACATTGCTAATTCAGGCATTAGAGCTAACGCTGAGCTACTGCAAACGACAAGTAAAAACATCGCAAATGTTAATACCGAAGGGTATGTACGTGAGCGCACCGAGTTTACCACTATGATTGATAATCAGGTAGGCCGTGGCCAAACGTATCGATTATTGAATGAGTTTGCGCAAAAGCAATTAAACCGAGATACCTCAAATAAAAGCTTTTTTGATCAATTTGTTAGTGAAGCGAGTCGAGTTGATCAAATCTTTTCAGAAAAATCAAACAGCTTATCAACTAGTATCAACTCAATGTTCAATAACGTACAAGAGGCTCTTAATCAACCTTCATCAACGGTTGCTCGTTCATTAGTGATGAGTGATGCGCAAAATTTGATTGATCAAATGGACAGGCTTGCAGGTATTGTTTCAGAGCAAAAAGCGGTGGTTAATGAGCAATTAGAAATTTTTTCAGAAGAGGCGAATACGCTAATCGAAAGTATTAGTTCGTTGAACCAAGAAATTGCAGGTGTTCATGGTACCAAGAACGAAGCGGATGCGAGCTCAGCTTATAATGAGCGTGATAAAGCAATACGTGATTTATCTGAACTGATTGATATAGAAACACTCGATGGCCCCAATGGTGAAAAACAAGTATTTATGGGCTCAGGTGAAGCGGTTGTTATGCAAAATGGGTCATTCAACTTGTTCTCGATTAGTGGCGATCCAGATGCCAATTTTAAAGAGTTACGTTTAGATGTAAATGGCGGTCAAGCTGTGCCACTGGAAATAGATCCTACTAAATTAAAAGGTAAAATTGGCGGTTTATTGGCATTTAGAGACGATATTTTGGTGCCTGCACAAAATCAAATTGGCCAGATGGGCATTGCACTTGCCGATTCGTTTAATCAGCAAAACCGTTTAGGGATGGATGCTAATGGTGAATTAGGTGGAGATATTTTTGAAATTCCAACGGTCAGTGCTTATGTTTATCAAGCAAATACCGGAACAGCTAATATGTCAGCAACCGTTGAGGCAGGTAAAGGCAGCGAACTACCAGCCAGTGACTTTGTGATCACTTATACGGGTAATCCTAATGAGGTGAGCATTCAGCCTATTGATAATAAAGGTGAGCCTTTAGGTACAGCCTCTTTAGCAACTATCCCACCCAGTGGCATTATCGATTCAGCAGCGATTACTAGTGGGGAATCGTTTGGCTTAGAGCTTAATGTAACGGGAGTCGGTAATGCTGGGGATCAATTTCAGGTAAAGCTCAATAGTGGCGCTGCGGGTAATATATCGTTGACCAGTGGTCGAGGTGAAGACATTGCTTTGGCCTCACCAATTAGAACAGCAGATGGCCTTGATAATACAGGGACAGGTACTATTTCACCGGGTGATGTGAGCGATGTAACCACTGGCAGTTTTAGTAACCCTCTAGGGCTAGCTAATGGCCCTATTAGCATTGTTAAAACAGCTAATGCTAACGAATATCAACTGACTGACGGTAATGGCACGACCACGTTTACGGTTACACCGCCTGCTAATAATATACTCGCTCAAGCTGGAGCGCCTTACGATGGCTATGGTTTTGACTTTAATATTGAAGGTGTACCGGCTACAGGTGATACCTTTAATTTAGAATTTAATGAAGGCGGTTTTGATGATAACCGTAATGGCCAAAAGCTCGCAGATTTACAAAATACCGATTTAGTACGTCAAAATGTAGTGGCAAGTGCCTCAGCCGATAATCATAAAACGTTGAATCAGGCCTATGCAGGCTTGGTAACTGATGTTGGGGTAGTGACCAGCCAAGCAATGACCAACGGTGCTGCATTTGATGCATTAGCACAACAATCAGAAGCCTGGTATGAATCATTGTCGGGCGTAAACTTAGATGAAGAGGCGGCTAATTTGCTGCGTTTTCAGCAATCTTATGCTGCATCTGCTCAAGTATTGTCTGCAGCACGTTCTATTTTTGACACTTTACTGAGTGCGGCGAGGTAATTATGCGTTTATCAAATAATTTAATGTATCAAAATAACATTAATAAAATACTTGAGAATCAACAAAATGTAGCAGGTGCGCAAGAGCGTGTCACTACAGGCCAAAAATATTTGAGTACCTCTGAAAACCCTGCAGCTATTTCTCAGGGTATGTTGTACACCAATAAAATAGAAACGAATGAGCAGCTGACCAAAAATATTAACCAGCTAAAAGGGCGTTTAGAAACCGAAGAAAGTTTATTACAAGGTATGAACGACACTATTTTAGAAGCGCAAATGTTAACTATACGAGCGGGCAATGGTTCGTTAGATGAAGGTGATTTGGCTTCAGTTGCCAGTGAACTAAAAGAACTGCAAAAATCACTGCTTAACTTAATGAATAGTCAATCTGAAGGAGGGAAATACCTTTTCTCTGGCTATCAAGACGATATTCAAACTTATACATTTAATAGCACCAATGGCAAATACGAATATCAAGGCGATCAAGGCCAACACGAAGTGACGATCGCAAAAGGCGTTGAGATCAAATCAAGCGATAATGGCTTTAATGTATTTGAACGAGTTGATGCGCGACTCGATGTAGTTTCAAACGATGGAACGCCAACAGGCGGCATTACCGCTGGAACTGTTTATGTTGAAAACCAAGGCGAGTTTGACCGTTTTCATAAAGATAATTATAACTCAGACCCAGATCCGCTTATTTCTCCAACGATCAATACCTATAACGTTAATGTTATCCCTGGTGCAACGCCTTCAGCGCCTGATCAATATGAAATATTACGTGATGGTAACCCTCTTGTACCACCCGTTACGGGTGAAGTAACCGATGAACCGATTGAATTTGCAGGTATGGAAATTCAACTTGAGGGGGCAGCACCTGGGCAGCTTGATTTCACCCTTGAGAAACCAAGCAAAGAAAATGTATTGAATACGCTGGAAGATTTGATCATTAGCCTAAATGACGAACAACTTGATGAAGCGCAAATTAACCAAGCATTATCGGATGGTTTAATTCAGCTTAAAAATGCTAGTGAACAAATTGTATTTACACAAGCTGGTTTAGGTGGACGCATGAATGTGGTTGAGCGTGTAACCGATTCAAACAGTGCACTAGATATCAATAATCAAGAAAACAGATCTAGCCTAATTGAGATTGATGCCGCTGAAGCGATTAGCGATCTCACAAAACATGAGTCTGGTTTACAGGCCTCACAAGCGACTTTTGGTCGTTTGGCTAAACTCTCATTATTCGATTATTTATAAACACCATCCAAGGCAGGTTATTACTTTTAGGAAAAATAGGTAATAACTTGCCTTAACGAAGCGGCAAAAAACTGTCACCCCCCTTTTTCTCTCCTGTCAAAAAAATGCTCACTATTTATTAAATACCGTAATAAAAGTTATTTAGTTGTTATAAAACATGGGTTTAATGTTTTATTATTAGTTGGCACAAGTAATGCATTCAACTAGTCATAGACAGTGTGGTTTTTGCTTAAATATTTTGAACCACATTCTGATTGAAACTAGGAGATGGTAAAATGGCTTTAAGCGTAAATACAAATGTTGCATCACTTAATGGGCAACGCAATCTATCTAAATCTAGCATGGCACTTGAAACCTCAATGCAGAGACTATCATCTGGTTTGCGTATTAATAGCGCAAAAGACGATGCTGCAGGTTTACAAATTGCCAACCGACTAACGTCTCAGGTTAATGGCCTAACGGTTGCTCAGCGTAATGCCAACGATGGTATTTCTATGGCGCAAACTGCTGAAGGTGCAATGCAAGAGTCAGCAAATATTCTGCAACGTATGCGTGACTTATCACTGCAATCGGCGAATGGTTCAAATAGTGCGGTTGACCGTGCATCACTGCAAAAAGAAGTAGCAGCCCTGCAACAAGAGCTCACTCGAATTGCAGATACCACTAAATTTGGTGGCACCAGCTTACTTGACGGCACTTTTGGTACTAAACAGTTTCAGGTAGGTGCAAATGCGAATGAAACCATTAATGTAAGTTTACGTAATGTTGCTGCCGATGCTATTGGTTCCAACGAAATTGATGGGCCAGGAACTGTATTTGGTGTAGTAGCTGCAGGCAGTATGGCTGCAAATGAAGTTGTAGCTCCTGGATCACTGAATATCAACGGTACTGATGTTTTAATTGGAGCAAATGATGGCGCTGATGGTGTAGCTAATTCTATTAATGGAGCTGCGGCTGGTGTTACAGCTGAGGCTCGTCTAAATGTTGTTATCGCAGGGATAACGAGTACCGATAATGCAACTATAAAAATTGGCGATGATGAATATGACTTAGGCACTTTTGGTGGTGATATGGCGCGCCTAGCAGAAGAGATGGTGGCTGACGGTTATGATGCTGTTTATGACCCAGCTGCAGGCAATATTAGCCTAAAAGCAACAGGTGTTGATGGTATTGAATCTGTAATGGAAGCAGTTGGTACGCCTGCTGGTGGATTAACGTTTGATGGAACTGCTGCGGGAGCAACAACAGCTTCAAAAACATCGGAAATAAATTTGTCATCACCGAGCAAAATTGGTATTTCAAACGATGGAGCAGCAAATGAGCTCCAGATGTTTAATAGCTCATTAAGTCAATTGTCATCAGTGGAGGCGATTGATATTAGTGGTACAACTAGTGAAGGTGCTCAATCTGCAATTCAAACTATTGATGCTGCATTAGCGCAAATTGACGCCCAGCGTGCAGACTTAGGTGCGGTGCAAAACCGTTTTGGTTTTACCATTGCCAATCTTGCTAACGTATCTGAGAACGTGTCAGCTTCTCGTAGCCGTATTCAAGATACTGATTACGCGCTTGAAACAGCAACCCTAACTAAAAACCAAATTATGCAACAAGCCGGTACCACTATTTTGTCGCAGGCAAACCAGTTACCACAGGCCGCATTAAGTCTTTTAGGTGGCTAATGCCAGCTAGTTATAAAAAAGCAGACAA
>NZ_BADU01000099.1:0-2602 GCF_000239875.1 Pseudoalteromonas sp. BSi20311
TTATTTTACAGCACACAGTAAAAACTTAAACCACCTTATGGCAAAACAATAACAACGCGCTATAAAGCATCATAAACTAAAAACCCCGCAAATGCGGGGTTTATGTATTAGCTTTGCTTCATTGTGCCTTGTTGTTCAAGGCGTGTATGCCAGCTGAATGCTTCTTCTAAAATATGAGGCGTATGGCCGCCACGTACACAAGCACGCTCGTAGTAATCAAGCATGGCGTTGCGGTAATCTGGGTGCACACAGTGTTTAATGACTTCAATTGCACGTTCGCGTGGTGCTAAACCACGTAAATCAGCTAGGCCTTGCTCGGTTACTAAAATATCAACATCGTGCTCGGTATGATCAACATGGCTTACCATAGGCACAACGCTTGAAATAGCGCCACCTTTAGCAATTGATTTAGTTACAAATACTGATACATGGGCATTACGTGCAAAGTCGCCTGAGCCACCAATGCCATTCATCATTTTAGTACCACACACATGGGTTGAGTTAACGTTGCCGTAAATATCAAACTCAAGCGCGGTGTTAATTGCAATAATACCTAAACGACGCACAATTTCTGGGTGGTTCGACATTTCTTGTGGGCGAAGTACTAGTTTATCGCGGTACTTTTCAAGGTTATTAAATACTTGCGCGTTACAACGCTCTGATAAAATAATTGAACACCCTGATGCAAAATCAAGTTTACCCGCATCAATTAAGTCAAAGGTAGAATCTTGCAGTACCTCTGAATACATAGTGAGGTCTTTAAAGTCTGAGTCTAGTAAACCCATCATTACTGCGTTGGCAATGTTACCTATACCGGCTTGTAATGGGCCTAGGTTTTCAGGCATACGCTCTTGTGCTACTTCTTCTTTAAAAAAGTTCACTAAGTGACGTGCAATAGAGGCTGTATCTGCATCTGGGTCGGTAACGGTTGAAAATGAGTCACTTTGATTGGTAAATACAATACCCACAATTTTAGCCGGATCAATTGGAATTGCAGTACTACCAATGCGGTCATCTACTTTCACTAGCGGCACTGGCGTACGTGTAGGACGATAAGATGGAATATAAATGTCGTGCAGCCCTTCAAGCTCTGGCTGGTGTAACATATTAATTTCTACAATTACCTGTTTGGCAAAAATAGCAAAGCTGGCTGAATTGCCCACTGATGTTGTAGGTACTATGTGGCCTTCTTCAGTAATAGCTACGGCTTCAATGACCGCTACATCAGGCATCGTTAACTGATGATTACGTAGCTGTTCAACGGTTTCAGATAAATGCTGGTCAATAAACATGACCTCACCGTTGTTAATCGCTTTACGTAATGTGCTGTCTACTTGAAATGGCATACGACGCGCTAACGCACCTGATTCAGTTAGTAGCTTATCTAAGTCGTTTCCTAATGACGCGCCCGTCATTAGGTTAATTTTCATTGGGTTTTCACGCACTCGCTCTGCAAGCGCACGTGGTACAGCTTTCGCTTCACCGGCACGAGTAAAACCACTCATACCCACGGTCATGCCGTCTTTAATAAATAAACTGGCCTGCTCTGCAGACATCACTTTGTTGTGTAAGTCGCTACGACGAATTCGTTCTAATTGCATTTGGAACCCCTTAAACCCCATTATTATTTGGGCGCTATTCTAAGTATTTCCGCATGCTTCGTAAGCTAGACCTAAGTCTCATTTACGCATTGTTGATATAAAAACATCGTAAAACGCCTTAATTTTGTACACTTAATAACTTAACTTATTGGTGCTAATGGGGTTAAAATACTAAAAAATTTAACTCAATCATTAAATCGCCCTAGTTAAATTTAAAACAAGACTCAATATAATCAATCACTTATTATTTTCACTAGGGAAGTTGAAATTACAAAGTGTATAAAAACAAAGCCATACATTGCGAAGCTTACAAAATAATAAACTGCTCATTCATTCGGCAGTAACCTTGTAAGGAATAAAATCTATAATTTAAGTATTAAGGAAAATACATGGATTTATCTGACAAAGAAATTAACTTTCTTTCAGGGCTGTTTGAACCCAGCCAAAGTACCGCATTATACACTGAAACAAAGCTTACAGTACAAACATCGATTCCAGACGGTATTGCGCATTTACTTGGGCAAGCTAAATTAACCTTACTGGCTGAAGTAGCTCACTACCAACTATGGTTTCCACTTCAATTTAAAACCGATGAATTAGGCCATTTCAGCACTGTGTTAGAAGCTCCCGAAGTGATTGATACAAAAGGGGTTCAACGCAGCTGGCGGCTAAGTGAATTAAATATCCAAAGCCAAGGTTTTTGCATTGAATCTATATCCAGCACAGGGATATTTTTAAAACCCACATCAATACATAGTGAGCTTGATGATTTGCAAAATATGCAATTTATTTTACCTAACGAAGCGGCGATATCATTAGACCTAGAACCAGTTAGGCAGAGTAAATGTGGCATAGCAGCAAAATTAAACACATTCACCATGGTAAAGAGCAGCTAAGAGCGTATTTATTTGAAGTTCATAAACGTCAATTTTCAAGCTTATACCAGCTAGAGCACAAACAACAAAAATTGGAATTATCAAACTAAAAAAGCCTCATTATGA
>NZ_BADU01000098.1:0-44858 GCF_000239875.1 Pseudoalteromonas sp. BSi20311
GAGATACACTTTCAGGTTTTGAAGAGGGCGAAATTAAATTAGAAAGTTATACTTTACTGGTTCATGTTTATTCTAAACTTGAACAATATGAAGATATTTTAAGTGCTTACGAAACATGGTATCCAGCAGGAAGCAACCCGCCATATTTTACGAAAAACTCACTTGCTCATGCCTACATACAATTAGCTCGTTATGAACTGGCTATAGCTGAGTTAGAGGGGTTGTCTAAAGAGCTTGACGGTAACTTACACGAAGGGTCGGCTGGAAACTTAGCATTAGCTTATATTTATGCAGCAGATTACGACAATGCATTAAATACACTGCAACTAGATAGTTTAGAGGGAAGTGCTTATGGTGATGTTTTAAAATACTACATTTACGATAAGCAAAATAATCAAACAAAAATGGCGGAATTGAAAGGACGTTTACCAGCAGCCTTTGCGGTAACACCGGCTCTACTTCCTCGAGTAGGTATTCCACAATCACCGTTATTAGCTAAATTATAAAAAAGCAGATATAAAAAAGCGTTGCCCTTGAGCAACGCTTTTATTCTTATCTTGTTTAGCCTTTATTAAGCAGCTAAATAGTCCAACACCACTTGGTGGTGATCTTTGGTTTTAAACTTATCAAATAAGTGTTTAATTTTACCGTCTTGGCCTACTAAGAAAGTAAGGCGGTGAATACCATCATATTCTTTGCCCATAAATTTTTTGTAGCCCCACACCCCAAATGCCTCAGCAATGGCATGATCTTCGTCAGAAAGTAGGTCAAAGTTAAGCTCTTTTTTAGTTTCAAAGTTTTTAAGGCGCTTAATTGGATCTGGGCTTATGCCAACCACGTGAGTGTTAAATTTAGCAAGCTCGGCTTGTTGATCACGCAGGTTTTCGGCTTGTACGGTACAGCCAGGCGTTGACGCTTTAGGGTAAAAGTATACCAGCACTTGTTTTTCTTTTAATAACTCGCTGAGCACAACGGTTTCGTCATTTTGGTTTTGTAAGCTAAAAGCCGGTGCTGTGTCGCCACTTTGTAATGGGGTAATTTTGTTCATGCTAAACTCCTTAGCGAATACGTCGAAAGATGTAATCTACGTTTAAAACGTGCGAAAGGTTTTCAAAACTAATTTTAAATTGGTCAATGTCAACGTCAATGGGAATATTAAATTCAAGTTCACAGCGCATTTTAAGTTCAGTTTCTTCTTCGTAGGTATCTGACTTTAATGAGCAAATATTAATATTATTATCTGCAAAAAAGCGTGTTACTTTACTCAAGGTGCCAGGGGTGTCTATGCCAGTGTATTCTAGGGTGTAGCCTGCACAAAACTCGCTTTGATTATGGCTTGAAGTGCGTTTCATCATAGTAAGCAGGCCAAGTTCCATACCTTTGGTAGGGAGTGTATGCTCAATACGGCTAATGGCTGACATATCACCGCTAAGTAGCATAATAAAAGTAAGTTCGTTGCCTAAAATAGCAATACGACTATCTATTATATTACAGTGGCAATCACTGACGAGTTGCGTAAGCTCACTAACGATGCCCGATCTATCTTCGCCAATTGCGGTTAAAACAATTTGATGATTTGAAAATGCAGTCATGGGTTTTAAAGTACCTAAGTTACTGGGATGATAACAACCGACTTGGCAACAAAAAATAAACACGTAGCGTTGCACGGCGGCAAAGTTTAACACAAAATCCGCGTTAAACTACAGTGACGGTTAATTTTAGGCGGTTAATAGTGCAGTGTTTCTTGTTTTTACAAGCTTGTGAAAGTACCATAGCAAAAATGTGTCTATTTGTAGCCTAGTCTGTCGGTCATCTTGTTGGCTTAATGCAGTTAGATAAGCAAATTATAAATGTAAAGTTAATATTGATTTTACACTGAACCAAATCGGTATTACCCACTCATATATTTGTTAAAACAATTAAGGGTATGCTAAGGAGAATTATCTGTGCAGTATTGGATCCCAAAAGCACTAGCAGTAAGTGTATTGGTAAGTTTGTCAGGGTGTAGTGTATTTACGAGTGATGCCCATAATGAGCGTAATTACCGCGCTCATGAGCCGGTTAAAACACCTGCTTCGTTATCACAACCCGCTCAAGATCCTGTTTATAAGATGGATGTGGGTCAATATGATAATAATCCGGAGGCAACAAACTATCGCCCGCCGGCGCAAGTGTTAACCATTGCTAAAGGCAGTTGGGTTGAGGAAGCAGATAAACAAGCACGTATTTATTTTGATAAAAATGATGGCATCGACGATTTAGATGTATTCATTTGGGACTCGATTCAAGCAGTGCTTGCTGATAACAACATTAGCGCGACACAACAAAACAAAATGCAAGGAACACTGGAAACAGATTGGTACGCCATTGTTAAGCCAGAAGAAAGCTGGTTATGGGGCGATGATGAAAGTGTCGATTTAGAACGTTTTAAATTTACTATTGAAGAAAAAGAGCATCAACGCACAGCATCATTAACGGCTGAGCTTATTGATTTCAAAGGTGATAAACCTCTGACTGATTTATTAAAACAACAGCTAGAAGTGCGCGCCCTTAATCAAGTGGTGAGTGAATTTGATTATCGCTATCGTCAACTTGAAGTTGATATGCGTAAGCGCCAAGGAATAATTTCATTAGAACTTGGGTTTGACAACAAAGGCAATGCAGCACTTGTTACTGAGCAGGCTTACGATACGGTATTCGATCGCTTTTCTGGATTCTTAGAGCGCTTATCTTTTACTATTGTTGAAATAAACCAAGAGACAGGTTTAATTACAGCAGATTATGCGAAAGTAGAAAGCAGTGTGTGGGATTCAATTTGGGGCGATGAACCAACAGAGCTTCCAATTGATGAAGGTCAATACCAAATTTTGGTTAGCAAAACCAAGCAAGGTGGCACCAGTCTAACGTGGATGGATGACAAAGGCGAAACGCTTGAACCAGGTACCATGAATGGTTTGCAACAAGCATTAGAAGCGGCGTTAATTAAGCGCGGTATTAAAATTTAATAATTATAAATATTTACCACAAAAAGAGCACTTAGCTCTTTTTGTGGTTTTTACAGGTTGAAAATATGTCTCAGTTAGATTCATCACGCCCAGCACCCGTTCAAAAAAGTTATGATTTGAAAGTTTGGTTGGTTTTTTTAATTCCTTCTTTAATCGGTGTGTTTTTGTTTATGACGCCAGTACCGTCTGGTGAAATAATGACGATTCCTATCGCGGTAATGGCCAAGGCAATTCAAGCCTCATTCAGTGAAATAGCGCTAGGGCTAATAGCTACCATTATTTGTATTACTGGCGTTATGTCGCTGGTGTTTAGTGTCTTTAAACCGAAAAGCTTAACCAAATTTCGCTTATTAAATCATTTGTTTAATGTGAGTTGGATTTGGTTAGTAACACGGTTGTTTGGTATGGCGTTTGTGCTTTTAACTTATTTTCAAGTTGGGCCGCATGCTATTACCTCAGAAAATACTGGCTTGCTAGTATTAAAAGATTTATTGCCGGTGTTGTTTTCGGTGTTTATTTTAGCGGGCTTGTTACTGCCGTTATTACTTAATTTTGGTTTACTTGAGCTAGTGGGTACCTTACTTACTAAAGTAATGCGTCCATTATTTGGGGTGCCAGGGCGCAGCGCAGTTAACTGTGTTGCTTCATGGTTAGGTGATGGTAGCGTGGGTATTTTAATGACCGCGCGTCAGTATGAAGATAAATATTATACTCAACGTGAAGCTGCGATTATTGGTACCACTTTCTCTGCTGTATCAATTACCTTTTGTTTGGTTGTTATTGGCCAAGTAAAGCTTGAATACTTATTTGCACCTTTTTACCTAACCGTGTGTTTAGCGGGTGTAGTGGCCGCAATAATTGTTCCGCGTTTACCACCACTGCGTTTTAAAAAGGACGTGCTTATTGATGGTGAACAACCTGATGGCAACGCCGAGCTAGTTCCTGAAGGCAAAACATTATTTAAGCATTCACTTGATGTTGCATTAACTAAAGCAGAAAAAGCACCAGGCTTAAAAGGCACAATTGAAGAGGGCTTACACAACGCATTCGATATGGTGTTTGCAGTATTACCTGTGGTAATGGCTGTGGGTACATTTGCTTTAATTATTGCTGAGTACACGCCGATATTTCAATATTTAGGTATGCCGTTTATTCCATTTTTAGAATTACTACAAATACCTGAAGCTGAAATGGCGGCGCAAACGATTATGGTGGGATTTGCAGATATGTTTATTCCGTCTATTTTAGCCGCAGGCTCAATTGAAAGCGATGTAACACGTTTTATTATTGCGGCAATGAGTGTAACGCAACTTATTTATATGTCTGAAGTGGGCGCACTTTTATTAGGTAGTAAAATACCGGTTAATATTTTTGAGTTATTTGTTATTTTTATTCTCAGAACTTTAGTAACCTTGCCAGTTATTGCCTTAATGGCGCACTGGTTAGTTGGCTAAGTAATGATTTAAACGAAAAAAGCCCTGATTATTCAGGGCTTTTTTGTTTCTCTTTTTTGCCTAGATGAACTTGATTCTGAGTGTTTAAACTCGCTTTTTGCACTTAAGCGCAGCAGTGCTAAATTGCCGATAACAATAGCCAGTACAATCGAGATAACGAGTACGATTTGCCAAATTTGCATTACGATGCTCTTATATTTTATTAAGCGGTTATTATGACCACATTAAATAAAAGCTGCAATGCTCTCTAGGGCTGTAAATAAGCAATTAGAAACGTTGTGCCACCGACAAGGTTAAAAAGTTAATCCCTGGGTTCGGCGATTTAAATCCGGCGTTTGAATAGTGAATAATTCGCAGCGCTACATTGGTTTCACCAAAATCCGCCACTAGACCTATTCTGTCTTCAAACTGGTAGTGAGTACTTAGGTTTTTATCGGCAAAATAGCGTTCATCAAGTAAGGAAAAGCCAATACCAGCCTCTACATAAAATGGCGTATTGTATAGGCTAAATGCTGGGAACTGCACTACTGGCGAAACAGCTAACACCAGGTTTGATTGTGACTGTTGATCATGGCGGTAATGCCACAGGTTAATGCTGCTTTCAAGGTAAAAGCGGGCATCACCCACAAAGTTTTGCGCACCCTCTGGATGATACTGATACGCAAGCTTTACTCCAGTTACATTGCCTTCGCCTTTTAATAAGTCTACAGCGTAGCCATGGTTTGGTGATGCATAGGCTGCATGAGTTGTCAGTAAAAATAAACAAAAAACAATAATAGAAATCATATTATATGAGGTTTTCATAATGGCCAACTACGGGGGAAATTAAATTAGTAATTAAATGATAAGGGCGGTGAATTACTGTTTTCAATGAGGACAAAAATCCGCTTGTAGATGGCTTGTTAACTGAACACTTTAACTGATTGAATTTATTTAACTAATTATATTGGTGCTAATTGGGCATTAATAAGGTGCTTATTTATGCCTTTTTTGTTGCCTGTTATTTGCGTAAATTACGCTAAACTTAATTATTTAAACTATCCATTTATTATGAAACTTATAAAGCTTTTAGTGGTTGTTGCTG
The DNA here is from genome assembly GCF_000239875.1 of Pseudoalteromonas sp. BSi20311. Classification (NCBI taxonomy): domain Bacteria; kingdom Pseudomonadati; phylum Pseudomonadota; class Gammaproteobacteria; order Alteromonadales; family Pseudoalteromonadaceae; genus Pseudoalteromonas; species Pseudoalteromonas sp. BSi20311. The sequence goes on from NZ_BADU01000098.1 coordinate 5,544, forward strand.
TTTTTTTCAGTAGTGCTTTGTATGCACAAACTCAGCCGTCACCTAAACAATTATTGCAAACTGTAGCCGAATCATTATTTAACGATATTGGGCAGGTAAATGCGCAAGGTAATGCCAGCAAAGAAGCGATGTCTTTAATTGTTGAGCAGCGTTTGATGCCACATATTGATATTAAGTTTGTGTCGTTTAAATTATTAGGTAAACATATTAAAGGTATCAACCGCGAGCAGGGCGTTGCGTTTATTGGTGCGGTGGAGCATTATTTAACGGGTACTTATGCAAGTGCACTAATGAAGTATACAGGGCAAGATGTAATATTTGAGCAAGACGCCGCTGCAAGCGACTCTAAATTTGCCACTGTTAAAACGCAAATTATTGAAACTAATAAACCCACCATAGATCTGCACTTTAAACTGCGTTTGGGGAATGATCAGCAATGGAAAGTATACGATATTGTAGCTGAGGGAATTTCGTTACTCAGTGCTAAGCAAAAAGAGATCATTCAACGAATTTCTGATGTGGGATTAGACCAAGTCACAGCAGAACTGCAGCAAAGTTAGTTCCTTTGCAATTAAAAGCTCCAACCGTAAAAGCAGCTGATGGCGCATGTCGTTAGCTGCTTTTGTATTTTGGTCTATATTGCATGAGTTTACGCTAGCTTGACTACCAAGCTGTGTTAGAATATCGACTTCTTTGATTAAGCGTGGTGTCAGCTAAAAACTGTTATAACTGACCACTCACCCGAGCTACACTGGAGTTGTGTTGTTTTAATGGAAAATGTACTAATTTGGCCAAAGGAATATCCGTTATTGGTCAAAGGGCTGGTTGAACAAAACGGTGCCTTCATTTTAGATGCTTTAGAAGCTTGGCCTGCCTGTCGCTCTACTGAAGAAGATGATGGTGTTTGTACTACGGTTTTGCCCCCAATTTATTATTTAACCTGGTTAACCCCCCTAGAGCCGTTTGAAGAATGTTATTTTCAGCATATCTGTGAATATGATGAAGATGCACAAGTCTATATTGCTGCACTTAAAGAGCATTATTTTGCCAATGATTACAGTATAGAAAATATTGTTTTAATGTTGTGTCAGCGACTTGAAAAATACGCAAGTGTATCGGCACAAAATAATATTGAAACGCCGCTTTCATTAATCAGTCTGTTTTTTAGTAAACGTTTTTTTACTTTGATAGAACATGCGCTTGAACAGGGTGCTAAGCTGTCAGCTGCAGATACCTTGTCTATTTGGCAAGAGGTCGACTTTAGAGAGCGTTTAAGTGCGCATATTCCTCAGTCGATTGCAGACATTGAATATTTAGCAGAGCTTACTAGCGAAAAGGTAGCTGCAGGCAAAGATTACTTTACTTTATTAACTCAGGTTTCGCCTGATGTTGATTCTATTGTGTTGTTAGAAAATGCCTTACTTGCCCATTTAAACAAGAAAAAAGCTAAGCAAACCATGGCTATGCGCTTTATTGAACAAGGTGCGACGGGTACCTTGACCGATGAAGATAACAAAACAGCATTTATGTGGGCTGCAGAAAAAGGCTATGTAAATGTAGTAGAAATGCTCCTGCAATACCAAGATAAAAAAGCCGTAGACATTAAAGGTAATACAGCGCTGCATTACGCGGTGATGAGTAAAAATGAATCGTTAATGATTTTATTGCTTAAAGCAGGGTATGATTTTAGAGCGCGTAATAACGACGGATTAAGTTGTTACCGTTTAGCTGTAAGCATCAAAGCCAGTAACTTAGTTAAATGCCTTGAACGTGATTTTGGTATTAAAGAATTATCACCAGAAGGGCAGTTAGATCGAATTAAAAAAGTGCATGTATTACATGCGGTTGTGGCTTTATTGTTACCGCTACAGTTGTTTTTCTTTTTTGATGAAAATATCACTATAAAAAGTGAGCTCACTCTTTTTATGACCATGACGGCGGTGGTATGTTTTTTCTTTGCAACAAATTTAAAGCGCTGTTCGTTGTATCCGCACGTAAAGCACCCTTGGGGGTTGTTTTTATTAAGAATGATGTCGGTTTTTAGCCTTGTATCCCAGCTAGGTTTAGCGTGTATAGTGGGACTAACAGCTTTAAGTGAGTTAGTTTAACCACTTACTTAATTATAAAAAAACGCGCTAATAAAGCGCGTTTTTTTATGTTCTGAGCTGATAGCTATGAGTTGTTTTTATCGTGTTCATGCGCTGCTTTTTCTTCAGCAAGCTCATCTTTAAGCTTACGAATTTTAAGTCCAAGCTCTTGTCCTCTATGGCGTGCATAGTAAGTACAGCCAATAAACATAGATGAGGCAAATAGTAACTCTAGCAATACCCATACTAACTCATCTTGAGCAACCCATAGCAATGTAAAACCATGGATAAAATAAAACATAACAATGAAGTTAGCCCATGCATAGGTGTAGGTTTTATCTTGTAGTATGCCTTTTAAAGGTAATAATAGCGGTAGCACATAGACTAAAAATAGAAAGGCGTTACTGTGACCCTCTCTCGGTGCTAACACAAACATCCATAGTGGCATTAAAATAAGCAGGCCAAAATAACCAAATAGGGCTAGGCGCTGAAATTTTACGGTCACTGGCTTTTTAGCAGACTCGCTATTTTGGGTCATTTAAGTTTACTCGCTACTTGAGTCAAGCGTTTGCCTACGCTTTGACATATTTTAATTTCATCTTTACTTAGGGTAGAGCTGTTACTGCTGCCAGCAACGTGGGAAGCGCCGTAAGGTGTGCCTCCAGTTTCGGTACCAAGTAACTCTGGTACATCGTAAGGCACCCCCATTAACATCATCCCGTGATGCAATAACGGCAGTGACAAGTTTAGTAGGGTTGCTTCATTGCCCCCATGCATACTACTCGATGATGAGAACACACAAGCAGGTTTATCGATAAGTTGACCTTTAAGCCAAAGATCGCTGGTGGTTTCCCAGAATGTTTTTGCTTGTGCGGCCATCATGCCAAAGCGGGTTGGCGTACCAAATGCAAGCCCATCACAGGCAACTAAATCGTCTTTACTGATCACAATGTCATGCGGGTTTTTAGCTACAAACGTACGCAGCAAGGCGGTTGCACCTTGTTGCTCTATTGATTCTGCTATTTCATGCGCCATGGCTTCTACTGAGCCATGGCTTGAGTGGTACAGCACCACGATGGTTGTGCTCATTATAGAACGCTTAATACGTTTTCAGGCGGGCGACCTAGTGCTGCTTTATTGTTATTTACTACAATTGGGCGCTCAATTAGTTTTGGGTTTTCGACCATAGCGTCAATAAGCACCGACTCGCTATTTTCATCTTTTAAATTCAGTGCTTTATATTGTTCTTCTTTGGTGCGCATTAAATCTCGGGCCGAATTAAACCCCAGTTGAGAAACTAAGGTACTAATTTGCTCATGAGAAAGCGGTGTTTTTAAGTATTCAACAACACTCGGTTCGATGTTTTTACTTTGTAATAGGTTAAGGGTTTCGCGCGATTTTGAACAACGCGGATTGTGATAAATAGTAACTGACATAAAAAGTACATCCAAAGTATAAATTGCGGCTATTTTAGGTGAACTCACTAAAGACTTAAAGCCTTGCTAGCTCTTTTTGCAATAACCGATATTGTGTGAGTAACGCTTTTAAACGTTGTTGTTTTACATTTTCATTTGGCTCAACAAAATTAAGTGCTTTTTGTATTTCGTCAGCTGCTTTTAAATATGCGCCATATTGCGATAACACATCGGCGTTAGCTTCGTGATATGCGGCTAATTTTTCTTGTTTTTTATAGGCGTCGGTCAAAAGCTGCTTACCCAAACTATGATCTGGCTTCTCCAATAAAAACGATTTTAATACATTTTCGGCTAACTCATATTGCTCAGCTTCCAACGCGGCATTTGCATAATTTAAAGTGATCACTTGGTTGTTTGGCCGATAGTTATTTAATTCACTTAAATAACTAACTGCTTTAGCTGCTTTTTTTTGTGCAATGAGTAAATCTGTTTTTGTATCAATATAAAATAAGTTTTTAGGATCGCTAGCTAATAGCTCGTCCAAGATAGGCTGCGCTTCCTCCGTTTTCTTTTGATCGATTAAGCTGATAGCTAATCCATATTGTAACGCTACGTTGTTATAAGTATTTTCGCGCATTAACTTTCTAAATAGGGCCTCTGCATTTTCTGGCTTGTTATCGTAACGTGCCAGTACACGGCTTTTAGCTAAATTAAAATCCAGGCTAGAGCCTACTTGGCGTTTTGGATATTGCTCGGCGCGCAAACGTACATCCGACACGCGGCTTTCTGGCAGCGGGTGAGTCAGTAGAAATGCCGGGGGTTTATATTTATAGCGAATTTGCGCTGCAAGCTTAGTTAAAAATTCACTGGAAGCTCGGGCGTCAAACCCCGCATTGTTAAGGGTTTGCATACCAATTCTATCGGCTTCTTGTTCCGCAGAGCGGCTATGGGTGAGTTGGCTAAATGCCGACTGGGTTTGGCTGGCTGAAATAATCGCCATACCTGCATCTGGGGCTACAACGGCTGCTAAAATACCGGCTATCATACCGGCAATAGTAAGACCGCTATTGTCTTGTTGTTGCTGAATACGCCTTGCTAAGTGGCGTTGTGTTACGTGCGCAATTTCGTGACCAAGCACTGAAGCAAATTGACTTTCGTTATCGGCTTGAGCAATTAAGCCTGTATGCACACCTACATGACCGCCATAAAATGCAAAAGCATTAATTTCAGGGTTATTTAACCAAAAAAAAGAAAAGCCAAAGCGTACATCATTGGCGTTCGCAACCAACTTTCGGCCTAAGGTTGTTAGGTATTCATCAAGCACCGGATCGTTAATTAATGGCGAAGAACCTCTGATCTGCATCATCATCACTTCACCAATTGCCTTTTCTTTCTCCAATGGTAAAGCCTGCAGCGCAGACGTGCCTAAGTCGGGCAGTTGAAGGTTGGTTTGTGCCTTTAACGGCTCACTCATTAGCAGGCTAAATGTAAGCACTGCACTGCATAAAGTGATAAAGGCTGATTTTAGCTGCATTATATTCCTTGTTTATTTTTTATCAGAGGCACTAGTTGGATCATCGGTGTATAAACGGCTGTCCTTTTCACATAGTTGGTAAAACGACTTTATTGTGACCCCATCAACCTTAACAATGTTCAATTGAGTTTGTAAAAAAGCAATAATTTTATGAACTACTTTATGTGAATGTAAAATAAGTGCCTTGTCTGCTTCATCGCCTTGGTCTAAGTAAAAACCAATAAATTTGTGTAATTGATTAATGCGAATAACGGTTTTCATGGTCAATGGATCCCATAATATAAATTCCATTGACTCATCATGTCGAGCGTATCTATCGATGGTAGTATCATGGGAAAAAGGGAACGCTTGTAGTTCAAAACCGCGCTCGGTAAATACTTGATGCAACGAAATTCGTGGCTTGTTATTACTTTCTTTCTCAAAAAGCTCGTTTGGGTCGATACCCAGCGCCTCTAGATTCCAATTGCGTTTATCGATGATACGCTTAATGGCATTATCAAAGCCGTGATCTAAAATACTTTCACATTCACTTACCGACGAAGCTACTAAATGATAAAAATGCGGCAGCTCCCCCCAATTAATTTGTTTTTTAAACCAATTAATTTCTTTGAGAGTTGGATTGCTAGGCAATTGCGCTTTATTATGCGAATTAGGCATTAACGTATCCTTTTAGCTAACTATGCTATAAGGATAAACCATTGCAGAGGTTGTTTTAAGAAAAAGTTAAATTTAACTGCGGTTAATCTTAGTTAGCCCAGCTATAGGACTTATTATTAATGTGAACAGGTAGTGAAACGAGTATGCTAGAGCTAGATTTGCGCGCTTATAAATGCCCTCAGCAATTTATTCAGTTTAAATTAGGGCTGCGTGAGGCAATATCGTTAAAACAAGCAATTACCTTTAATATCTCAAGCGAGCAAAATACAGATGATATTGAACGATATTTGCAAAAAAAAATGTATTATTACAAGTTAAATAAACAACAAGCGTTGTTATTAGTGGAGCCGTTGCGTGTTTGAATATGTAAAAGCATGGTATGAAAAAAAGTTTTCTGATCCTAATTCAGTAACTTTACTTTTTTTATTATTGGCACTGGTTGCCATGTTGTACTTTTTTGGCCCATTAATTGTGCCTGTGTTAGTGGCGCTGATCATTGCTTATTTGTTAGATTGGCCTGTAGTTCACTTGGAGCGATTTGGCTTAAAGCGTTTTACTGCCACTAGCATAGTCATGCTGATATTTATTGGTATTATGCTCACCTTAATATTAGTTATTGGCCCGGTGCTTTGGCAGCAAAGTAGTAACTTAGTGCAAGAAACACCGCATATGGTTGAGCAAGGTAAATCGTTTTTACTCGACCTTCCAGCTAAATATCCCAGCCTAATTAGCGCAGAGCAAGTACAGTCTATTGTGGTAACGGTAGAGACCAAAGTGCTTGAATTTGGCCAAGTGGTGCTGTCGGCATCGCTCAATTCATTAAAAGATGCTGTTGCGTGGTTAATTTATCTTATTTTAGTACCGCTACTGGTGTTTTTTATGCTGAAAGACAAAGTAGAGCTCAGTGCCAGCATTGCTAAACTGATCCCGCGCCAACGACGCTTAATTTTGCAAGTGTGGCATGAAATGAATCAGCAAATAATGAATTATATTCGGGGTAAAGTATTCGAAATTTTAATTATTGGCTCGGTGTCTTTTATTGCCTTTACGGTATTGGATTTACGTTATGCGGCGCTGTTAGGTGTGTTAGTTGGCTTTTCGGTGCTCATTCCATTTGTTGGTGCTGCGCTGGTGACTATACCTGTGGCGGCGGTGGCGCTGTTTCAGTTTGGTTTAGAAACCCAGTTTTGGACCATTTTAATTATTTACGGCATTATTCAAGCGCTTGATGGCAATGTGTTAGTCCCTTTATTGTTCTCTGAAGCGGTTGATTTAAATCCGGTGTTTATTATTGTTGCCGTACTATTTTTTGGTGGGCTGTGGGGCTTTTGGGGGGTGTTTTTTGCTATTCCATTAGCATCATTAGTAAAAGCGCTGATTAAGGCGTGGTCATCCACACATGAGGAACTCGCAGAAGAGCTCGGTAACTAAAAAAGTATAGTAAACGCACTTTAATTACTAAAGATTATTATTCATTCCTATTAAAACTATGTACTATTGGGAATAAGATATATTTTTTAGTAATAAGGTGCGTTTTTAATGTCAGAGTTTTTATTGCCAGATGAACCCAACAACCAAGTTTATCTTGATGCAAATGCGACCACACCTGTATTGCCATGTATTGCAGAGGTGGTGTGCCATGCGATGCAAATTTGTTTTGGTAATCCCTCAAGCCCCCATATAACCGGTATTCAAGCCAAACACTTATTAGAACAAACGAGGCAAAAAGCGCGCAATGTGATTGGTGCGCAGCAGGGCGATATATTATTTACCTCAGGTGCGACCGAAGGTATTCAAACTGCTATCGTATCAACCTTAATTAATGCCAAACTGCACACAAAATCTAAACCGGTTTTATTGTATGGAGCAACTGAGCATAAAGCGGTGCCTAATACATTAAAACATTGGAATGCCGTGCTTGAAATTAATGCTGAAATTATTGCTATTCCGGTTAACCGAGACGGTATTTTAGATTTAGACTTTATTGCTCAGCATATTGATAACGCCCTGATGATTTGTACTATGGCTGTTAATAATGAAACCGGTGTATACCAAGATTTAAGTGCTATAGAAAAGGTGATCCGCAGTCGAAATAGCGATGTGACTTGGATGGTTGACTGTGTTCAGGCACTGGGTAAACAACAACTCAACCTAAGCGAAACCACGATTGATTATGCGCCATTTTCAGGACATAAGCTCTATGCACCTAAAGGCATCGGCTTATTGTATATTCGTAAAGGTAGCCCATACACGCCGTTTATAGCTGGTGGAGGCCAAGAAAGTGGCATGCGTTCAGGTACAGAAAACCTGCCAGGTATTGCTGGGCTTAATAAGCTGTTTAGTTTGCTGCTTGATAAACAAGACGATACTTTTAAATCAGCTGATGTACTTAATTTGTATCGCGATAAACTGCATAGCGCTTTAGTTGATACTTTTGGAAGTATTACCTTTAATCATGATTTTGCCTGCTCAGTGCCCACAACACTAAACTTTGCAGTTAATGATTTAACCAGTAAAGAAGTTATTGATTTATTTGACGCTGCAGGTATTAGAGTCAGCGGTGGCTCAGCCTGTAGTACGGGCGCAACTCAAAGCTTTGTACTTGATGCGATGGGAGTGTCACAGTGGCAAAGTGAAAATGCGATTCGTTTATCGTTTGGGCCTGCTGCCACTATGGCGCAAATAGACTATGCATGTGAACAAATTCGCGCACTTAAAACAGTGTTACAAGCAAATTGTTTGGTTATTTCTGATAGTAGCTTAGTAGCACAAGAAGTATGTGCCTTGGGGCTTACCCAATTTAGACACCAAGGTGCTTGCAGTTGGTTGTATGTAGCTGATGATCAACAGGCAATTATTATTGACCCAATTATTGAACTGATCCCTCGATTTGAAAAAATAGTGAATACACAAAATTTAACTATTACTGCTATTTTAAACACGCATGAGCACCAAGATCGTCACTGCGCTCTTGATTTAATGCGCAGCGCACTCAAAACAAATTTAGTTGCTGGTGAAGTTGATCAATTAGGCTGGCCTGTTAATTGTGAACAATTGCAACTAACCGAACAAGTACTTGAAAAGCTAGCAACGCCTGGACACAGCCAAGATAGCGTGAGTTATTTATTAAAGGCTAATAACGGCGATGTACAGTACTGTTTTTGTGGTGATTTAATTTTACCTGCGGGGCTTGGTAATACAGTGCTTGATGGGGGAGATGCGATGCAGATGGCAGACTCTTTGACTAAGTTAACTGCAGAGCTTAATCCGCAAAGTGTGGTGTGCTCTGGGCATGATTATCAACAGTGTTTCGCCATGAATTGGGCTGTGCAACAGCAGCAAACACCTTTATTAAAAGCGCTTATTGAAGGTGATATCAGCCATACTGAATTTGCCATGCAAAAACAACATGCAGACTCACAACAACACACATTAGCAAATTCGCTTTGTGGTTATGTTAATGCAAAGCCTAAAGTCGAAACTTCGCAGCTTAGTTTTAATCAAGCGAAGGAAATGCTCTCACATAACAGTGTATATTTAATTGATACCCGAGAGCCTTATGAGCATGGCGCTAACAATATCAGTGGATTGCTTAATGTGCCTGAGGCTAAAACTTTAAATATTCCTCTAAGCCGAATGGCCTATGCACTAACCCAAGGGCAACTAGATAAAAACAATCAATACATATTGGTGTGCCGCAGTGGAAATCGTTCAAAAATTGCGGCGGCAAACTTAATTGAACTTGGTTATAACCGCGTTTTTAACTTATCGGGTGGTTTAGCATTGACCAGCTAATAGTTTAATAAAAGAAAAAGGCCGACATGTGTCGGTCTTTTTTTTGCCTGCTTTAATCGAAGATTAATAAAATGTTCATTGTGCAGAGGGGGTGAACAGTTGTTAAATTCAATTTTTAATTTTATGATACCGGTGTCAAAAGCAAAAAATTGCGCTATTATCTGCATCAAAGCTTATAAAAATAACGCAATTTAGACCATTTAAGCTATAATGTTGGGCTTTGCTTTTTACAAAAATCGCTTGTTCAGTGTCGTAAAAAATAAAATAAAATGCTTAAAATCAATAGATTAATTAATTAGGGGATGTTTACATGGCGAGCCGTTCTGAGTTAGTAAGTTGGCAAGCACTAGAAAATAGTGCACAAAAGATGACACAAACACATCTGAAAACTTTATTTGCACAAGACGATTCTCGTTTTTCTCAATTCTCTACTCAAATTCCAGGTGTGTTGTTTGATTACTCAAAACAACGCATAGATGAAAACGTATTTGGTCAATTAATTTCATTAGCGAAAGAATGCGATATTGAAGCATGGCGTGAGAAAATGTTTACCGGTGAAAAAATTAATATCACCGAAGACCGTGCGGTTTTACATACTGCGCTTAGAAATCGCGCTCATACACCGCTTATTGTTGACGGCGAAAATATTACAGAAGCGGTCGATAGCGAACTTGCCAAAATTAAGACCTTTGTTGAAAAAGTGCGAAGTGGTCAATGGCTAGGTTACACCGGAAAAGCGGTAAAAGATGTGGTTAGCATTGGTGTTGGTGGTTCAAACTTAGGGCCGCAAACGGCAACTGAAGCACTTAAAGCAGTGGTTGATAAGCCATTAAACGTTCACTATGTTTCAAACGCAGATGGCGTACAAATTGCGTCAGTATTAGATAAAGTAGATCCTGAAACCACGTTATTTGTAATTTCGTCAAAGACATTTACTACCTCAGAAACCATGACTAACTCAAAAACAGCGGTTGATTGGTTTTTAGACAGTGCAAAAGATGACAGCGCTATAGCAAAGCATTTTGTTGCAGTAAGCACTAATTTAGAAAAAACTGCTGCATTTGGTATTAGTGACGAAAACGTATTTACAATGTGGGATTGGGTTGGCGGTCGTTTTTCACTTTGGAGTGCCATTGGTTTACCTATTGCACTTTATGCTGGGTTTGAAGCATTTGAGGCCATTTTAGAGGGAGCGTTTGAAGTTGATGAGCACTTTAAATCGGCGCCGCTAGAACAGAATATTCCTTTAATTATGGCGCTACTCAGTGTTTGGAATACCAGCTTTTTAGGGTTTGATTCGCAAGCTATTTTGCCATACGACCAAGCCCTGCATATGTTGCCAGCATATTTGCAACAAGGTGAAATGGAAAGTAATGGTAAACATGTAACCTTTGATGGACAGACAGTGCCATACACTACCGTGCCAATCATTTGGGGTATGACAGGGATAAACGGTCAGCATGCGTTTTATCAATGCCTGCACCAAGGTAATGTCATTGTTCCCGCTGACTTTATTGGCTCTGTAAAGCCTCAGGTTAACGTAGATAAGCATCACGATATTTTATTATCGAACTTTTTTGCACAAACCGAAGCACTAATGAACGGGGTCGATGCACAGCAGATAACGGCTGATTTAACAGCCAAAGGCAAAACGCCTGCACAAATTGAAATGCTGCTAAAGCATAAAATTCACCAAGGAAACCGCCCAACAACGTCTATATTATTAGACACGATTGATGCAAAAGCGGTCGGTCGATTAATTGCACTGTATGAGCACAAGATTTTTTGTCACGGTATTATTTTACAAATATGCTCATTTGATCAGTGGGGCGTAGAACTTGGTAAAGGCTTAGCATCTAAAATTGAAGCTGAATTAATCGATGATAACGTGGTTAATGAGCATGACAGCTCAACACAAGGCTTAATGGCGTACTACAAACAATACCGTACGCAGTAACATATTCACTTATTACACAATAAGTAACCAAATACCTTTGAACGGGTAGCGCTGGAGTCCTAGGGCCTGTATTTTTGTGAGAGGAATTACAGTGTCCCTAGACCCATTTTTTATGGCGCATATAACGAACAACAATTAGTAGGCTTTGTGCTGAGGCCTACATTATCCAGATAATAAACCGCTATAACTGATTACCAATACGGTAGTGGCAGGTAGCATAAACGTAGAGAGTAACTATGCTTAATCCTTTTGATATTATAATTTTTGGGGGCGGTGGTGATCTTGCGTTACGCAAATTACTTCCTGCAATGTATCGAGCATATCAAGAAGGTAACTTACCGCAAGGCTCACGTATTTTGCCTACCGTGCGCGAACAAAGTAAATGCGATGAATACATCGATACTGCACACAAAGCGTTACAAGAATTTTTAAGCGAAGGCGAATATAACGCAAAAGATTGGAAATCGTTCTCAGACTTTTTAGTACCCGTAGTGAGCAATGTCACCGAAGCGGATGATAACTGGGATGTACTGAAAAAAATTCTAGATGAAGATGACAACGATAAATCACGAGTATTTTACTTATCTCTCCCACCTGCTGTTTATGGCACCTGTTGTGAAATATTATCAACGAAAAAACTAATTACTGCCAACTCGCGTGTTGTAGTAGAAAAACCAATTGGTTACTGCGGTGAGTCAGCAGAAGTAATTAATGCGAAAATTGCACAGTACTTTAACGAAGAACAAATTTTTCGTATTGACCACTATTTAGGTAAAGAAACGGTGCAAAACTTAATGGCACTGCGTTTTTCAAATTCATTATTTGAGAACATGTGGGATGCTAAATCGATTGATAATATTCAAATTAGCTTGTCAGAAACGGTAGGGCTAGAAAGCCGTGCAGGTTTTTATGATAAAGCCGGTGCCTTACGTGACATGGTGCAAAACCACTTGTTACAATTACTTTGTTTAGTGGCTATGGAGTCACCACATAAGTTAAATGCTAACAGCATTCGTAACGAAAAATTAAAAGTATTAGAAGCTTTACGTCCACTTGAAGGTACAGATGTAGATAATCATATTATTCGTGGTCAGTACGTACCCGGTGATTTAAACGGTAAAATAGTTCCAGGTTACCTTGAAGAGCTAAACGAGGGGGCGAGTAAAACCGAAACTTTCGTGGCTATTCGTGCGCATATTGATAACTGGCGCTGGGCAGGCGTGCCTTTTTATCTGCGCACCGGTAAACGAATGGCGAAGCGCTGCGCTGAAATTGTGGTTGAATATAAAAAAGTATCGCATAACGTGTATGAAGACAGCGTAGGCAATATTGAACCAAACCGTTTGGTTATTCGTTTACAGCCTCAAGAGAGTATTCAATTAACGCTGATGTCAAAGCGTCTTGATAACTTAGATATGCAACTTGAACCTGTAACGATGAATATTGAATTGTCACAAGCGTATAGTAATGGTTTCCATTCAGATGCTTACAAACGTTTAATGCTTGATGCAGCGGCTAATAATCCTTCATTATTCATTCACCGCGACGAAGTTCGTCAAGCGTGGAAGTGGATTGATCCAATAATTGAACGTTGGCAAGAAAAGGGTAAACCTTCATTGTACCGAGCGGGTAGTTGGGGGCCTGAAGACGCCGATGAATTATTAGCAGAGAATAATCATGTTTGGTTTAACACCGGTGATAAGGCATAAATAATGGCAACAATAGTAGAGAAATTTTTTGACGATAAAGCCGCTTTAACTAAGGAATTATCTCAGTCATTAGAACAAGCATTACGTGATGGTATTGAGGCTGATGGCCGTGCAGTATTAATGGTTTCAGGGGGGTCTTCACCTGAGCCGGCTTATAAACATTTATCTACCCTTGATTTAAACTGGGCTCATGTTGATGTTGCTATGGTTGACGAACGCTGGGTTGAGGTAAGTCATGAAAAAAGTAATGAAGCATTCATTAAGCGTACTTTGCTACAAAACCATGGTGCAGCGGCTAATTTTATTAGCATGAAAAATGCAGCAGCCACTGCAGAGCAAGGTGTTGATGAATGTGAAACGCAGTTTCAAGCATTAAAACGCCCGTTTGATGTTACTATTTTAGGTATGGGTCCAGATGGACATACTGCTTCGTTATTTCCACATGCTCAAGGGTTGGAAAACGGCTTAGATTCAAACCAACTTGTGTGTGCCATAAACGCAATTGAGAGTGATGTAACAGGTAGTATTACCGAACGAATGAGCTTAACGCTAAATGCAATTTCACAGTCTAAAGTAGTTAAATTACTTATTAGTGGCGATGAAAAGCTGGCTGTGTATAAGCAAGCTTTAGCGGGTGGTAATGTTAATGATATGCCGTTACGTGCAGTTCTAAATCACCCTGAGATCAACATTGAAGTGTATTGGGCACCTTAATTTAGTCTAAACTAGGTGCTTTAAAACCATGTTGTATTGATGGTTTAATGAAAGGTCAGTTGCTTTTGCTACTGGCCTTTTTTATTGCGACATGTTTTTGTCATTAATCAATTAATAACAAAGTGCTGTAAACATTTGAAGTTTAAATATTTCCCTTAAGCTAAGTACCTTTTAAATCCTCTTACATCTCCCAAAAGTCATTAACTAAAGCTTTATTTGTAAATTAAAACAATTAGTTAATCTTCAGGTACAATTGAGTAATATAGCATGTTAATCGCTTCAGCTATCCGCAAAGTCGACTACTCTAAATACATTAAGTATAAAAAAACGCCATTATTTACATGCTTGGTATGAAGAGTAAGCATCGGACGAACTCTACTTTTTATAAAATAATTAATCAATTTAAAATCAATGGCTTAATAATAATTAAGTTAAAATTCATACAAAAAGCGCGGAAAAATGTAGCAAAAATGTAATTTAGCATGTATGGTTTGTTACTACTATGACAGCGCTGTCATGGCGGTTAGGCAAAATGATAAACAAAACCAATAAAATGATTCGAGGGGAATCCTGTGTTAGCTAAAAATTTTAAAAAAAGCTTATTAGCAGTAAATATCGGCTTAGTTGTGGGAGCTGGCTTTACTGGTGCTGCATTCGCAGCCGATGAAGTTAAAGTTCAAGATGATGTTGAAGTCATTGAAGTACGCGGTATACGCGCTTCAAATAAAGAAAACTTAAACGGAAAACGTTTTTCTAATGCTGTTGTTGATGTTGTAACAGCGGAAGATGTTGGTAAGTTTCCTGATGGCGATGTAGGTGAATCTCTTGGTCGTATTTCTGGTGTAAGTGTATCTCGTCAATTTGGACAGGGTCAGCAAGTATCGATACGTGGTGCTTCAGCACAACTTACACGTACATTGCTTGATGGTCATACAGTTGCGTCAACAAGTTGGTTTGACCAACAAGCCGTAGACCGCAGTTTTAACTACTCATTATTACCTTCAGAATTAGTCGGCGGCTTAGAAGTTTATAAGTCGTCACAGGCTAATCTAGTTGAAGGTGGTATTGGTGGTACCGTTATTGTTAAAACACGTAAACCTCTAGATTTAGATGCAAACACTGTATTTGCAAGTGTAAAAGCTGATTATGGTACAGTTTCTGAAGAGACAGATCCTGAACTTTCTGGCTTATACAGCTGGAAAAATAATAATGAAACATTTGGTATCTTAGCGGCGGGTTCTTTATCAGAAGTAGATTACCAACGTAACGGTATTGAATCATCAGGTGGTTGGAGTGGCGGTATGGCACCAACAACATTCCAACAAGCACGTGAACGTACAGCTTATAATGTTGCCATGCAATACCAGCCATCAGATTCGCTTGTATTAGGCCTGACTTACACCAGCTTAGAGCTAGATGCAAATAATGCTAACTCGCAAATAATTATCTTCCCAGGCGACGGCTCATGTGAGCAAACTAATGCTTCAGGTAATTGTGTCTCTCGCACAATTGACGGAAATGGCACTGCTTTTTTCCAAACATGGGCGCGTAAAGCAAGCATGAAGTCTGATACGGTTGATTTTGACTGGCAATATGATGCAGAGTCATTCACATTTAAAGGTCGCGTAGGTAAAACCAGTGCTGACAGTGACGTAACAACTGCAAACTATGGTATGTTTACTAATAACAATAGTGATCTAAATGGCTCTATGGATATGACTGGTGATGTGACTAAATTTAATTTAGCAAACCAATCTTACGATGCGAGCATTTTACCTGATACCATCAGTCCGCAAACATGGGCGCCTGAATATAATCCTGATTCAGATGAAGAAAGCTACTTAAACTTAGACTTCGAAATTCCACTTGATCTGGGTGTGGTTACTGCTATTAAAACTGGTTTAAGATACGCCGATCATAAAGTTGTTCAAGATGGTAATGCTGCTATTGTAAACCCAGATTTAGTGCCAAAGCGAAATGCAACAGCATACTACCCTGGTACAGTGACTGCCGGCGGTGGTTTTGTTATACCTGAACCTGATATGGATTTAATGATTGCTGATTCATTAGCAATGACTGAAGGTTATACTGCACGCCCACAAGCTTATGGCACCATTGAAGAAGAAAATTTAGCAATCTATGCGATGGCTGATTTTGACGCAGGTGGTATTCGCGGTAATTTAGGTGTGCGTTACATCTCAACTGATATTTCGTCAGATTACTATGACTTAAGCGATGAAGGTGTTTACGATTCTACCTTATCTACAGATAAAGCAGATTACAGTGAGTTCTTACCAAGCTTAAACGTCGTTATGGACTTAGCTGACAACGTCATTTTACGTACCTCGGCAGCACAAGTTATTTCTCGTCCTAATTACGCTGACTTATTTGCAACGCGTAATCTAGCTGGCTATACAGATAATCGCCCTTTAAATGAAGTTTTAAATACTGGTAACGTTGGTTTAAGCCCGTTTAAAGCATTCCAAGCTGATATCGGTGTTGAATGGTATTTTGATGACGATGCAATGTTAAGCGTCACTTACTTTACTAAAGAAGTAAGTTCGTTTATCTCTACACAACAACAAACGAATCAACAAATTGGTATTGATATCCCAGTTTATACAACCAACCCAGATGCAGGCGAACCACCATGTGGCGCGCAGCAATATGACTGTTGGACTGTGAGCTCTTCTACCAACGGCACAGGTGGTTCAATTGAAGGTATTGAGTTCCAAATTCAAGATTCGTTTGATAACGGCTTTGGTTATTCATTTAACTATACCTATTCAGATGCTGAGGCTCCAGCAGAGAACTACCCGGACCGTGTTGGTGTCTTTTCTGATTCATCGAAAAATAGCTACAACGTAGTTGGTTTTTATGAAAATGATGATTTTTCTGCACGTTTAGCATATAACTGGCGTTCAGAGTTTATTATTCGTGAAGCACCTGGTTGGTATGGTAACCGTGAACATCAAGCTTACGGACAGCTAGATTTCAGTGCAACGTACTCTGTAACTGACTACTTAGATGTTACTTTCGAGGGTATTAACCTAACAGAGGAAGACAGTATTCAGCTTGGTAATAACGATGCATCAACATCATTACCAAACCCTGATCTACTGAATGACTTCCCTGTATGGAGCTTTGAAGGTGAAGCACGTTATAAACTTGGTGTGACAATGCGTTTCTAATATGCTGAGTTAAAAAGTAATCTAGGCCCAGCATTGCTGGGCTTTTTTATGTGATTAAACATCATTGGTGATTTATGGATATAAAAAAAGTGGCAATTTTAGGTGGTGGAACAGCTGGTTGGCTAGCTGCAAACCATATTGGCAAAGAGCTACTAAAACGCAAAGGTGTTTCTGTGACTTTAATTGAGTCACCCGATATACCGCCAATTGGAGTAGGTGAAGGTACAGTACCTGACATAAGAAACACGCTAAAAAGTTTTGGTATTCGTGAAGATGAATTTATTCGCCAATGCGATGCAACGTTTAAGCAGTCGATAAAGTTCGTCAACTGGATGGATAAAAAAAAGCATGGAGAAGGTAATTTTTTTCATCATTTATTTGATGTGCCAAGTCCCTACGATACCAAACACTTAACTCAATATTGGTTAAACGATAAGCAAACAACAAAAAGTCATGCGCAGTATTTATCTTCTCAGCACGCTATTTGTGAGGCTGGTTTAGCCCCTAAAAATATCACTAATGCCCAATATGAGGGCGAGTTGGCTTATGCGTATCATTTTAATGCAGGGAAATTTGCGCAACTGCTAGCGTGTAATGCAAAAGATAAGTTTTCGGTGTCTCACGTACATACCAATGTAACTCAAGTAAAGCTTGCTAATGATGGCACAATAGCAGCGTTAATGACTGACAGCGAAGGTGAGCTTGAATTTGACTTTTATATTGATTGTTCGGGATTTGAATCTTTACTGATAGATAAAGCTTTAAAAGTTCCTTTTGTTGATGTGTCTGATAGCTTACTGATAAATAGCGCTCTAGTTGTGCAAGTGCCTACAAAAGAAGACGAGGATATTCCACCTTATACGCTTGCTACCGCCCATCAAGCTGGCTGGATATGGGACATTGCGCTTACAAATAGGCGGGGAGTGGGTTTTGTTTATTCGAATAACCACATGACCGACGAACAAGCACATGAAAAACTGGACCGTTATCTAGGGGCAAGTAAGCAAGACCTTAGCTATCGAAAAATCCCCATGAGAGTTGGTTATCGTAAAAAGTTTTGGCATAAAAACTGTGTCGCACTTGGCTTAGCGCAAGGGTTTTTAGAGCCATTAGAGGCAACCTCCATTTTATTAACTGACTTTTCAGCGAAGTTTTTAACCCTACGTTTTCCATCATCAACAAAGCAGCTTGAACAGTTAGAAACGCGTTTTAATCACGCTATGGGGTATGCGTGGGAGCGTGCTATTGATTTTATTAAATTACATTATTGTATTTCAGATAGAACAGATTCAGCTTTTTGGGTAGCCAATAAAAATGATGACACTACCTCTGAGTCATTAAAAGAAAAGCTTAGTTTGTGGGAAGAGTTCATTCCGGTTAGAGATGACTTTTTCAGCCAGTTTGAAGTGTTTTACTTAGAAAACTTTTTATTTGTACTTTATGGAATGCATTTCAACACTAAGGCACCGCCTTGTACCAGTGCAGAACATGAACACTGTTTAGTACGTTTACAACAACGAGCTGAGATTGATCAATACTTACTTAATAAGCTACCCAATCACAGAGCGCTTTTAGATAAAATTAAACAATATGGCCTGCAGACAATCTAATATTTTGCGAAAGGCGTAAGCGGTATATTCACAAAGATCATCGTACACTTGCGAAAGAGGCTATCGAAAGACGGCCTTTTTTAGCATCCGCTAAGCAGCTTTGTTCAGAATAAATATTGGCACTGTGTAATAAGTTACCTTGGTAAATAACAAGGCGGTTAAATTTAGCATCAACTTTAAAAACCTGTTCAAATAAACTGGTGCTGCCAGCTAAATAGCCTTGATGCTCATCAGGGGCTTTTTTAACCTCATTAACTATATCTGTAAGTAGTGGCTTATGTTGTTGTTTAAATTCAATAATGTTTTTAGGTATATACTTATAAATACTTGTTCCACCAAGCTCCTCTGGCGATAAGTAATGTACAAATGCGTAATCTCTTTCATCACATGAATCAATATGCGGTACTTTTTGGTCAACAATTAAATTTGCAGGTTTGCATGAAACTAATGAAAGTAAACTTTTATGAAGAATAGACTCTCGATAATTTTTATTGTCTATTTTAGGCAGTATTTCATTTTGAAAAAACGCATGTAAAACCCTTAGGTAGGGTTGTGGCATATTGTCGCGAATGCCAGGATAGAAAGAATTGTCTGAAAACATAGGGTTAAAGTAGGCTATGTTGTGAGCAAAATTCATTACACTCTTGGTATCTAAAAGAAAATCATCAACAACGAAGGCTGATAGCTTGGTGCCAGGGATCATCAGTTTTTCAATTTTTAAGTTTGGGTTTACAGTTAAATTTTTCATTATTTAATGTCTATTTTTGATAGGCTTATTTAAGTGAGAACTTTTTATTTAGGCACAAAATTAATATACCACCGAAGACAGCGTTGTCAAAGAACGCTTTTTGAGCTATCTAAGCGTGCGAATTTCACCTTTGGTAATGTTTACTAGTTATTTGTTGAAATAATCAGCGATAATGTTTTTGTTAATTAATAACGTACAAAATGACACAAAATTTTCACTTCCTTTTTGTCACCAAAACCTTTAGCCTTAGGCCACTAACAGAAAAAAATCAAATTAATAAATAACGGAGCAGTAACATGGCGGAGCAACAAGTACAGCCTTTACACAACGAAAAACATGCCAACACTAAAATTAAAAATGGCATCAACATCGAATTTATGAAAACTCAACACTTAGTGCCAGTAGTTGCACATGAGTTTGCGCGTATCGCCAATGAATTCCCAATGTCTTTTGTTAAAAATAACGAAACAGGTACTTTTCAAGCGGTTGCAATGTTTGGCCTAGAGCCAGGTGAAAATTTATTTATTGATGGCGACAAATGGACAGCATCATTTGCACCTATGGCAACAACGCGTTACCCATTAGGTTTAGTAAAGCACCCAGAGCAAGATCAATTTGGTATTGTAATTGACGAAGCAAGCCCATTGGTAGGTGAAGAAGGTAATGCATTATTCGAAAACGGTGAAGAAACTGATTATCTTAAGCGTCGTAAAGAAGCGTTAGTATCGTTCATTGAGTTTTCTCAAGTAACTGATGCGTTCACTAAATTCCTTGCTGATAAAGAACTACTGGTAGCACAAACGCTAACTGTTGATATTAAAGGCGAGAAAAAAGACATCAACGGTATTTACCTTATTGATGAGAAAAAACTAAATGAGCTAAGCGATGCAGACTTCCTTGAGCTTCGTAAACGCGGTTATTTAGCACCAATCTATTCTTTCTTAACGTCTACGCACCAAGTAGCACGTTTAGCACGTTTAAAAGCGCAACAAGCGTAATTTTAAACAGAATTAAAAAAGCGCCTCAGGGCGCTTTTTTTGTGCCATTAAACTCACTTCACTTGAAAAACGTTTCATAACCATTCACATTGGTTTTACTCCTGTATTTATAAAAGAACACACAATGAAAAAATCATTATTAGGACTCATTGCAACAAGTTTAATGGGGTTGAGCGCGCAGGCGTTAAGTGCAAATACAAACACGCCGTTTGCCATTGCGATTCATGGCGGCGCAGGCACGATTGAAAAAAGTAAATTTACGGCCGAACAAGAGCAAGCTTACCGCAATAAATTAGCAGAAGCTGTTGAGGCCGGGTATAAAGTACTTGAACAAGGCGGGGAAAGCCTTGATGCAGTGACTACTGCTATTGAAATACTCGAACAATCCCCTTATTTTAATGCCGGACGTGGTGCGGTATATACCTATGAGGGTAGTCACGAATTAGATGCCTCTATTATGGATGGCCGCAATCGTCAAGCAGGCGCCGTTTCGGGTATCAAACATATTGAAAGCCCAATTCAACTTGCCCGATTAGTAATGGAAAACTCAGTGCATGTGATGCTAAGTGGTCAAGGTGCAGAAGAGTTTGCTAAAGAGCAAGGCGTGAGCCTAGTAGAGAACAATATATTTGATACAAAGCATCGCTATGAAGCTTTATTAAAAGCAAAAGAAAAACTCGAGGCGAGCAAAAACACCAATAAAGATTACCAGGCAGCGCACAAGGCGTTACCGGTTAATTATAAAGTGGGCACAGTGGGTGCGGTGGCACTGGATAAACA
The DNA here is from genome assembly GCF_000239875.1 of Pseudoalteromonas sp. BSi20311. Lineage (NCBI taxonomy): Bacteria > Pseudomonadati > Pseudomonadota > Gammaproteobacteria > Alteromonadales > Pseudoalteromonadaceae > Pseudoalteromonas > Pseudoalteromonas sp. BSi20311. The sequence continues at coordinate 26,739 of NZ_BADU01000098.1, forward strand.
AGGTAATTTAGCGGCGGGCACGTCAACCGGCGGAATGACCGCAAAACGTTTTGGTCGTATTGGCGATGCGCCGGTTATTGGCGCAGGCACTTTTGCTGAAAATGCCTCATGTGCGGTTTCGGCAACTGGGCACGGCGAATATTTTATTCGTTATAATGTGGCCAGTGATATTTGTGCACGAGTAAAGTATCAAGGTAAAACTATAGGTGAAGCAGGTAATGAAGTAATAAATGAGGTGCTTAAACCGATAGGGGGCACAGGCGGTGTTATTATTGTTGATACAAAAGGCAATATTAGTCTGCCGTTTAATACTACTGGCATGTATCGTGCGAGTAAGTCCAATACGCAAGCAACTTATGTAGGTATTTTTAGCGACGAATAAACGCAATTAGTTAGTGGCTGGTGGTTTATATAATAATCCGCTGATTGTTATATTCTTTACAGGATTAACCCCAGCCATTTAATTTGCTACAATCGGGGCTCTTTGACTAATTTTTATAAGGTATGCAGGTGGTAAACCTAGGTCAGTTGTTTGGCGAGCTAAAAACGTGCTTAAAAAAAGATCAATTCAGTTTTAAAAAGCGTCTTCACGGCGTTAAAAAAATCACCGACGAGGCAAAACTTACCAGTGCGCTTGAAAAAATTGCGACTGATATCAGTCGCAGTCAAGCACTCAGAGAGCAGCGTTTAGCTGGGCTACCTAAAGTTACTTACCCTGAGCAATTACCGGTCAGTCAAAAAAAAGACACCATTAAAGAGGCCATTGCTAATAATCAAGTGGTGATCATTGCAGGTGAAACCGGCTCAGGTAAAACCACACAAATACCTAAGATGTGTTTAGAGCTAGGCCGAGGCGTTGAGGGCTATATTGGCCATACGCAACCAAGGCGTCTAGCAGCACGCAGCGTTGCCAACCGTATTGCAGAAGAAATGCAATGTGAGCTTGGTCAGCAAGTCGGTTTTAAAATTCGTTTTAGCGATCAGGTATCTAATAACAGTTACATTAAACTGATGACCGACGGTATTTTATTAGCTGAAATACAACAAGACCGGTTTTTAAATCAATACGACACCATTATTATTGATGAAGCGCATGAACGTAGCCTAAACATTGATTTTATTTTAGGTTATCTTAAAAATTTACTCCCAAAACGCCCCGATTTAAAAGTTATTATCACCTCAGCAACTATCGATCCTGAGCGCTTTTCTAAGCATTTTGATGATGCACCTATTATTGAAGTATCAGGAAGAACGTTTCCAGTTGATGTACGCTATAACCCAATTAGTGATATTCAAAAAGAAGATATGGAAGCCGAAGGCGACCAACTTCAGGGGATTTTTGATGCGGTAGATGAACTTTGCGCCGAAGGTCCTGGCGATATACTAATCTTTTTAAATGGTGAGCGAGAAATACGCGATACCGCCGATGCACTAAGCAAGCGTAATTTAAAACACACAGATGTATTACCTTTGTATTCAAGGCTATCGAACGCTGAGCAAAACCGTATTTTTGCGCCGCATTCGCGCCGCCATATTATACTCTCTACCAACGTCGCTGAAACATCGCTAACAGTACCTGGTATTCGTTATGTTATTGACCCAGGGACTGCGCGAATTAGTCGTTATAGTTATCGCACAAAAGTGCAACGTTTACCTATAGAGCCTATTTCGCAAGCCAGTGCTAATCAGCGAATGGGGCGCTGTGGACGTGTTGAAGCGGGTATTTGTATTCGTTTATATTCAGAAGATGACTTTTTATCGCGTCCTGAATTTACTGACCCTGAAATATTACGTACTAATTTAGCATCAGTTATTTTGCAAATGTTAGCCCTTGGGCTGGGTGATATGGCGCAATTTCCTTTTGTGCAAGCTCCAGATAGCCGAAATATTAATGATGGTTTAACATTGCTTGAAGAGCTACAAGCAGTAAAAGCGGCTAAGCGTCATCAAAAAACCAGCCTAACACAATCTGGGCGAGAGCTAAGTCGTTTGCCGGTTGATCCGCGTTTAGCAAAAATGGTGCTAACTGCACATAAACTGGGTGCATTGCGTGAGGTAATCGTTATTGTTGCCGCGCTTTCAATTCAAGACCCCCGCGAGCGACCACAAGAAAAACGCCAAGCCGCGAATGAAAAACATGGTCGCTTTGACGATCCAGACTCTGACTTTATTGCCTTTTTAAACCTGTGGAATTATTTAGAAGAGCAGCAAAGTGAGTTGACCAACAGCCAGTTTAGAAAGTTATGTCAAAAAGACTTTTTAGCCTATATGCGTATTCGTGAATGGCAAGACATCGTTTATCAAATCAGCACTGTGTGCAATGAAATGAAAATGAAAGCCACCACTAATGTCGCAGACAGTGAGCTTATTCACAAAGCACTCTTAAGTGGCATGCTCAGTCACATCGGTTTCAAAGACGAAAAGCAGCTATATAAAGGTGCGCGTAATAGCCAATTTCATATTTTCCCAGGCTCGGGATTATTTAAAAAGAGTCCAAAATGGATGATGTCGGCTGAGTTGGTGGAAACCAGTAAACTCTATGCTCGTATTAATGCCAAAATTGATGTGAACTGGGTAGAGCCGTTTGCTCAGCATTTAGTAAAACGCAGCTACACAGAGCCTCATTGGGAGAAAAAGCCCGGTGCAGTCATTGCCTTTGAGCAACAAACACTTTACGGCCTGCTTATCGTTAATAAACGCCGGTGTGTGTATAGCAAGATTGACCCTAAAGTAAGCCGTGAGTTGTTTATTCGCACAGCGCTGGTTGAACAAGAGCTCGGACTCAATGAAGGGTTTTTACAATACAACCGAGAATTAATTGAAGATATTCAAGTACTCGAGAACAAATCTCGTAGGCGCGATATTTTAGTTGATGAGCAAACCTTATTTGAGTTTTACGAGAAAAAAATACCGAACGATATTAATAATCGTGCTGCGTTTATTAAGTGGTATAAAACACAAAAACAGCAAGACAAACGCTATCTGCACATGACGCGTGAAGAGCTCATGCAGCATGGTGCAAGTAGCATTACCGAATTTGACTATCCAGATACATGGCAACAAGATAACTTAATGCTGCCGCTTACCTATCATTTTGATCCAGGACAAGCGGTTGATGGCGTTGCTGTACAAATACCTGTTGCACTATTAAACCAAGTACAAGAAAGTGGTTTTGATTGGCATATACCGGCATTTCGTCATGAGCTAATTTGTGGGTTAATTAAGTCATTGCCAAAGTCACTTCGCCGTAACTTTGTCCCTGCGCCTAATTATGCCGATGCGGTGTTAGCGGCCATAGAGCCTCTACAAGGCTCGTTAATCGACTCACTAAGTAATCGGTTATTGCGCATGACTGGCGTGCGAGTCGACCCCGAGGCGTGGGATTTAACAGCCCTTGCTCCTCATTTAAGATTGCAGTTTGAAGTACGTGATGAAAACGACCAACTTCTTGCCCGTGGGCTCGATTTAGCTAAGCTTAAAGCGCAGCTTCAAGGCAAAGTGACAGACACTTTATCTAAAGTGGCCGACAAAGGCATAGAAAAAACCGATTTAATCCAGTGGGATTTTGGTGAGTTACCAACATCGTATGTGAAAAAGCAAGGTCAATACGAAATTAAAGCCTACCCAGCGTTAGTGGATAAAAAATCAACGGCCGCAGTAGAGCTATTCGATAACGAAATAAAAGCGCAATTAGCGCACCAGCAAGGTTTACGTCGTTTAGTACTGTTAAACGTGCCATCACCAATTAAATATCTGCAGCAAAACCTACCAAACAAAGCTAAATTAGGATTGTACTTTAATCCTTTTGGTAAAATTGCCGATTTGATTGATGACTGCATCGCATCAGGCGTTGATAGCCTATTGGTTAAATATGGTGATATTCGCACAAGTGATGCATTTGAAACGGTTAAAGAGCATATTCGCGGCGAGTTAGGCGATACTGTTGTAGCCATTGCTACGCAAGTTGAGCAAGTACTGAGTATTGCGCATGCACTACATAAAAAAATGAAAGGGCGTGTAGATTTAACCATGATCACCGCTCATGGGGATATTAAGTCCCAGTTAGAGTCGCTTATTTTTAAAGGCTTTGTCAGTCAGCACGGGGCAGACAAACTAGGCGATTTAATTCGTTACTTAAAAGCGATTCAAAAACGTCTAGAAAAACTACCTGTTGACCCAAATCGTGATAGATTATGTGTGCTAGAGCTTGAAAAAGTAGCGCAAGAATATAAAAAACTGACAAATAAAACACCTAAAGGAATGCCATTGCCTACAGATGTTGAGGCTATTTTTTGGATGCAGCAAGAATTACGCGTATCCTTATTTGCACAAACCTTAGGTACGCCTTATCCAATTTCAGCAAAACGTGTGTTAAATGCGATAAAAGAAATTGAATAATCTCTTTATTCTCTATTAAGCTAAGTAAGTTAACAGAGGGACTAACTTGAGAAGGAAATGACATAGCTATGTCCTCATTACTAAAACACAAAGCGCGGCAGTTGTTAGTGGTTGATGATGAGTATTTCAATTTTGAAATACTCAAAGCAGGGTTAGCATCAACATTTGATTTGAGCTATGCTGATTCTGGTAAAAGTTGTTTAGCATCTGCGATTGCTAATCCGCCCGATATTATTTTGCTCGATGTGTGTATGCCAGGACTCGATGGTTATGATACCTGTCGCATACTTAAACACACGCCAGAGACAAAAAACATTCCGGTGGTTATGATATCTGGACTTGAGTCGGAGCTTGAACAACAAGCTGGCTTTGACGCAGGGTGTGATGCTTACGTTGTAAAACCTTTTTCTATCGCCGTACTACGAGAAAAAATTAATAATATTGTGTAGAGGGAATTATGTTTACCGAAGATAAGAGAAACTATAGACGTATGCAGGTTAACACGCCAGCAAAGTTAACCTCAATAGAGCCTGTTGCTGGGCTCAGTTACACTGGCACCTGCCTTGATTTAAGTGCAACGGGTCTTTCATTACAACTCGATGATTTGTTAGAGCTTAACTCAATTTTATCGGTTGATATTGCATCAACACATCCGAGTATTGCACCATTGAAAGCCACCGTTAAGGTGATACGTGCCAGCACCGAAGAGGATGGCACGATAACCGCAGGGCTCGAAATTGTAGAGTTTAACTAACTACTTAATTAGTTTTTAGTAAACCTTACAAATAAGCCCTTTAAGGTAAAAGCCTTCAGGATAGCTGCCTGCAATAGGGTGGTCAGCTGCTTGATTTAAGCGCTCCATGATCAGTAAATCCTTACCTGCATCAAGGGCTGCATCTGCGACCACTTTTTGAAACAAGTTTTGTTCCATTAAACCAGAACATGAGAATGTTAGTAGCGTGCCACCTGGCTTTAAAATTTGCATCGCAATCATATTTATATCTTTATAACCACGACACGCCCCAGTTAACTGCGCTTTGTTATCAGCAAATTTAGGCGGGTCCATAACAATGGTATCAAATAAAACGCCGTCTTCACGGTATTGACGTAATAATTTAAAGACATCTTGTTTAACAAAGTCGACTTTATTTAAATCAAGATTATTATGCTCTACATTACGCTTTGCTGTATCAAGTGCTGGTTGTGAAACATCTACATTGGTTACATGCTTGCAGCCACCACGGAGGGCGTAAAGAGAAAAAGTACCTGTATAACTAAAGCAATTTAATACGGTTTTGTCTTTTGAAAAACGCTCCAGTGCAGCACGGCTATCTCGTTGGTCTAAATAAAAGCCGGTTTTATGGCCTTCCATTATATCAACTTCAATTTTTAAACCATTTTCTTCAATTATGACAGGTGCAGTGGGTTCACTCCCCCAAAGTACGCCCTTAATAGGCTCTAGCCCTTCTTTGGTTCGAACATCTACATCTGAGCGCTCATAAATAGTAGAGCCTGGGAAAATAGCCATTAGAGCACCAACAATCTCACCTTTATGACGTTCTGCGCCTGCGCTTAGTAATTGACACACAATTACATTATCAAACTTATCTATGGTAATACCGGGTAAGTAGTCTGATTCTGCTGCACATAACCTAAAGCCGGTAAGTCCACCTTCTTCAATTGCATGGCTGCGAGCTTCTAAAGCACGGCGAAGACGACGCTCAAAGAAATGTTGATCAATCACTTCTTTTTCGTCAAAGCTCCAAACACGAGCACGTATTTGTGAATGAGGACTGTAAGCTGCGGTGGCTAAAAATTTACCCTCACTGTCGTGAATGGTTACCGTGTCACCTAATCCAGGTTTACCTTTAATTTTTTTGATGGCTTTAGAAAATAACCAAGGGTGTTTTCTTTTTAATGATTTATCGCGACCAGCTTGCAGGTAAACGGCAGATGACATAGGGCTTCTCTGTAGTAATAAATAAGCGCTGTATTTTAGTCAAGGCTCGCGCAACATACAATGAATGTTTTGCAAGGGGCTTATAAATCGCGGTAAAGTAGCCATTATTAACTCGTTTAAATAGATTTTTGGAAATTCGGTGGACAATTCAGCTCTTAGCCCCTCATTACAGCAACTTAATCAGCAATGCAGAGACTTTATTACATCCTTAGTACATGCCGATGTAGCCCATGATATTACCCATATTGAACGGGTAGTACGTGTTGCTGTGCAGTTATGTATTGCAGAGCAGGCTGATATGGCCATTGTATTGCCTGCAGCTTGGTTACATGATTGTGTTGCGGTGGCTAAAAATCACCCAGACAGGGCGAAAGCATCAACAATGGCAGCCGATAAAGCGATTAACTTTTTAGCGTCTATTGGTTACGATGAACAACTATTTGCTGATATTCACCACGCTATTGCAGCACACAGTTTTAGCGCCAATATTGCTATTAAAACGGTGGAAGCACAGATTGTACAAGATGCAGATAGAATGGATGCCTTAGGAGCTATTGGTGTAAGCCGTTGTATGAAAGTAGGCGGCTCTATTAGCCGGTTATTATACAACCCCGATGATCCATTTTGTTTAAACCGAGAAGCAGACGATAAAAAGTACACCCTAGATCATTTTTTTATTAAATTACTGCATATTGCCCAGAGTATGAATACCCCCTCAGCAAAAGCAGAAGCACAAAGGCGCACTGCATACATGCACGACTTTTTAGCTCAGCTTAAGTCTGAAATTGGTGAACAACGCGATGACACCTAAACTTTCGGGAATTGATCATTGCCATTTAAATGTTGAATGCCTCACCCAAGCCGTTGATTGGTATGAAAATGTGCTTGGTTTTACCGTATTAGAGGAATTAGCATTTTGGAATGAAGAAGGCAAAGGCCCTTTAACGCTTGAAGATGAAAACGCATCGACACGTTTAGCTTTATTTGAGGCGCCAGGGCGAAGTAAAGGAATCGCTTTTGCTGCAACCGGTGAGCAATTTATAGCGTGGTTAGCACATTTTGAGCAGCTTGAAATTAAAACGATACTGGCTGATCATGGCGTGACTTTTTCTATGTATTTTAAAGATAACAGTGGCAATAGCCATGAGATCACTTCCCATGACTATCGCATTATAAAACAGCATTTTCCGGCTGTAGCGTTAGGCTCTCACAATGCCAAAAGAGGCTAAATTAATTGCGCTCTTGATGAGCCTTTTTTATCGCTAAAATAGTGTCTATTTTGCTAATAAAAAGATCAACCAGCTGAGGGTCAAAGTGTTTTCCTGCTTGTTGTTGCATATGCTCTAGTGTTTGCTCAATGCTCCACGGCTCTTTATAAGGACGTTTTGATGTAAGTGCATCAAATACATCAGCAATCGCTACAATCCGCCCCTCAATAGAGATTTCCTCGCCTTTCAATCCATTAGGATAACCTGTGCCATCCCATTTTTCATGATGTTCAATAGCCAACACATGGGCAAGTTGCAGTAAGGGGGAAGGTGAGTTGGCCAATATTTTAGCCCCTATAGCGGCATGCTCTTTCATGTGTGCAAATTCGTCGGGGGTTAATTTACCAGGTTTTAACAGTATCGAATCAGGAATACCTATTTTTCCGACATCGTGCATTGGCGCAGCTTGACGTAATAATTCTGCGTGTTGTTCATTCATTCCCAGTGCTAAAGCAAGTACTTTGCTGTATTGGCTCATTCGTGCAATATGCTCACCCGTATCGGTATCTTTGTACTCTGCCGCGCGACCCAATCGCTCAACTAAATCTACATGTGCTTGTTTTAGTTGCTCGGCTTGTACTAAAGAAAGATGAGTTTTTACCCTTGCCTTTACAATCGCAGAGCTAATAGGTTTGGTTATATAGTCAACCGCACCTAGCGAAAACCCTTCCGATTCATCTTGTTCTTGCGTGAGTGCGGTGACAAAAATGACCGGAATGTGTGCGGTTTTAGGATTAGCTTTTAAAATTTTGCACACTTCAAAGCCATTCATATCTGGCATCATTACATCAAGTAAAATGAGTTTTGGCGGATCGTTTTCTATTAATTGCAGTGCCACAGCCCCCGATTTAGCAAACGATAAACGGTAGTTACTCGCTAGAACCTCGCGCATTACTTTTAAATTTGCAGGTTCATCATCGACGATTAATATTCGCGCCTGACTTATCGATTGATCCATCGGTATCCTCAGAAGAGCTAATTATTAAGTGTTGTTAATAATGCATTGAGCTCTATTTTTGCATTATCAAATTCAAAGTCATTAAACTGCTCATAAATATTAAAAATAGCAGCTTTGTGTTGTTCGGGTGTTATTCTTACAATATAACTTAATAACGTATCATCCAACTCTGCTCGTTTAGCTTGGCTGAGTAAAAGCGTTAATTGGTGAATAAATTCAGCATCTGACACGGTTTCTTTTTGTAATTCATTCTCTTTAAAAGCAATGTGTAAGTGTGATAATTCATCTGCTAGCTGCTGCCACTCTTGCTGACATTTTAATATGTACTGAGTATAACTTGCTATATCACGTTGTTTTTCAGCTTGCGCAATTAAGTAAGATAAATTATTGAGCGCTAAATTACCGGCAAGACCTTTTAAATTATGCAAAATATGAGCATGATGTTTATCGTTTAGCTTAATGGCCGCCAAGGTTTGCATATTATTTTGATGCTGAGCTAAAAAGAGTACAACCTCTTTGAGGTGTTTCTCTTTGCTGCCCCACATTTTTTCACCTTTATTAAAATCTATACGAAGTTTTGAATCTATTGGATCGTTAGTTACTAACTGGCTGATAGCAAGCCCAAGCACCCGTGCTATTTCTTGGTTGAGTTGGTTTATGTCAACGGGTTTCGTTGTAAAACCATTCATACCCGCTTGTTTGGCTGTTAGCTTATCTTGCTGTAGCACACTGGCCGTTAAGGCAATTATTGGCGTGTGCTTTAGTTGTTTTTGCTGCTCTAAAGAGCGAATTGATGCTGTGGCACTGATCCCATCACATTTAGGCATATGAATATCCATTAGGATAATATCAAAGCGATGCTGATTAAACAGGTCAATGGCCTCAAAACCATTATTTGCTTTTCTTACCTGATGGCCTGCTTGGGAAAGCATAATAGTGAGTAGTTCGATATTTTGCTCAATATCATCCACCACTAAGATTTTTAATGGGGGTAAGCTAAATGCGTTTTTACTAATGGCTTGCACCTGACTTTTTTCGCCTGGCTCAAGCCCAACAGTAAAGCAAAAGCAGCTACCTTGGCCAAGGGTACTTTGTGCATATATTTTGCCGCCCATTAACTCAACCAGCTGCTTACTAATTGTTGTGCCAAGCCCTGTGCCACCAAATCGGCGAGTTGTGGTGCCGTCTGCTTGCTCAAAAGGTTTAAAAATAGCCTCAAGGCGACCTTTTTCGATACCTATACCGCTGTCTTGTACTTCAAATAAAATGGGTTGATTGGGTTTATGAGTAACCGAAACAGTAACATGGCCTTGCTCAGTAAACTTTATCGCATTGCCGATTAAATTGGTTAGCACTTGGCGTAAACGCGTATCGTCACCAAAATAAAATGGATTCACATTGTCAGCTATTTTTAAATTGAGCTGTAAGTCTTTGCGTTTTGCATCCAGCCAAAATGTAGACACAATATTGTCGAGTAATTCTTGCAAGTTAAAATGTACATTTTGAATTTCGAGTTTGCCTTTTTCTAACTTTGCTGAGTCGAGGATATCGTTAAGTAAGTGCAACAAAGAACGCGCGGCGTTATTAACAGTAATTATTTGCTTCTGTTGATCTTTATTAAGCGGACTATCCATTAAAATATCACTAAAGCCAATAATTGCATTCATGGGGGTACGTATCTCATGACTCATATTTGCCATAAAAGACTGTTTAGCTTGCGCGGCTACTTCAGCCTCGTATTTAGCTTGTTTTAAGCTTTGCTCATATTCATAGCGTTTGGTTATATCAACCAAAACGCCATCAACCCAGCGGGCATCATTTTTAGAGCCTGTGACAATACTTGCTTGATCCAGTACCCAAATAATATTGCCGTTGCGATGGCGAATGCGGTATTCAATTGAGTATTGATTGGTTGATGCAACCGCTTGATCAATGGCTAAAGAAATAGCCGCTTCATCTTCTTTAACAATCAGCTCGGCAAAGGTAATACGCTGCTCAGTAAACTCTTCAGCGCGATAACCCGTTAGTTCATAGACGCTTGGGCTTATAAACAACATACTCCAGTGTTCATCTAACAAGCAGCGAAATACAACACCGGGCATATTGTTCATCAAGGTACGGTATTGTCGCTCTTTTTCAATTAAGCTTTGTTGTAATGCTTTTTGCTCAGTTAAATCGGTAATAAAGCCAACAAATAGTGTTTCAGTTTGCAATTGCTTTACTTCACCAATCCCTAGTCGAATTGGAAATTGATGACCATTTTTATGTTTTGCCCACACATCGCGATTAACACCAATTACACGCTTTACTTCATGGTTTGTGGTGTTTTTTAAAAAAGCATCGTGTTGATTAGCAATATCATCAGCCATTAATATTTTTACATTTAGGCCAATGACCTCATTATCTTGCCAGCCAAAAATCGTTTCTGCGGCCTTATTAAAGCTTAAAATAGTGCCTTTAATATTGATAGTAACGATGCCGTCAATGGCAGTTGATAAAATAGCATCAAGGCGAGACTCTTCAGCAGATTTTTTCCCTAACAGCATTCTGTAGCGGATCATACCATTGATGATCACAACCACCGCTGTTAATAAAAGCGTGGCGAACGACACACTAATAGCAATAAAGGTTAGATGTGATTGGTTTGTTTGCTCGTTAATTATCGGGCTTGTTGCAATAAATCGCGTAGCAGCCATGCCCATATAATGCATACCAGCCACGGCAAGGCCAAGAATAAGGGCACAAATAATACGATTATGCACAGGCGTTAATTTTTTAAAGTGTGCTGGTAAATGAAAACGTGCATAGAGACTTATAAAAGACAGCAGCACTGCAGCAACAATTGAAGCGCCAAACCATATTGGATCATAACGAAGTAAAGGACTTAATTGCATCGCGGCCATACCGCTGTAATGCATGGTGCCAACACCCGCGCCAAATAAAAGAGAGCTTAGAATTAAATTGATAATACGAGGCTTAGAGCTATATGTTTTCAAACAAGAAAAAGCAATGGTACATGCCAGTAAAGCCGGTATAAACGACACAAAAGTGAGTGTGGGGTCGTATTCAATTGTAGTGCACAAAGAAAATGCCAGCATAGCAATAAAGTGCATGCTCCAGACCCCTCCGGCAAGGACTAAGGCTGCGGTTATATTGGCTAACTTTCGATAAGATTTAAAATGTGTATTGTTTGCTAAATCGATAACGTGCAAAGAAAAATAAGCTGCAAAAATTGCGGTGAGTATAGATAGTGTCACTAAACTTGGGTCGTATACACCATTAATAATTAGGCTCGGATCTGGTTCGTTTATAAAAAAATTAGCTAACATCAATCATTCACATAATAACTCTTAAATTCATTCTAATATAAAATACAAAAATAATCACAAGGTATTGAGTTATAAATTACAAAAGCAACGTAAGTGTTTTAAGCTCTAAACCATACTATTTATTGAGTAGCACTAAATGCATTGTTATTAAAATGGCATTTAGTGGGGATTATTTATAGATCAGCCGTTATGGTACAAGGTAAAATAAAACCCAGTGGTTAATTATAAATAGGCAGCATTCATTGTTGGATTACACTTTAAAGCGTAGTAAGCGAAGAAAAACAGTGGCTATCAAAGTCGCACAACGTGAGCTTACAGTATATGCGCCCCATTTTGTAACGAAAACACAAATTAATGAATGGCTGTTAAGTAAACAGGACTGGATTGATGCTCAGTTACATAAGCAACAAATTCAAGCCGATACACGACAGTTTCCACTCAAAACCCAGAGTATTAAATTATTTAATGAAGCTGTTAATGTGCAATTTGATAACGCAGCACGCACTCAATGGCAGCAGCACAATGAAAGCCAAACGCTGTTACTGAGTATTTCTTCACGTGTAAAGCATCAAACGCAAATGTATCAAAGTTTGCTAGAGCAGTTTTTGCATGAGAAATTAGAAAGTTATATTGAAATGCGAGTTAACGATTATTGTCAGCTGATGGGTGAAAAGCTACCGAGTAATATTCGTATTCAATTGTATAAACGTCGCTGGGGTAGTTGTAATCGCAGGCGTGAACTAACCTTCAACTTACACTTGGCAAGTGCACCGACATGGGTTATTGACTACGTGATTGTTCATGAATTAGCACATTTAAAATATTTAAATCACAGCGCTCAATTTTGGCAACGTGTGGGATTATTTTATTCAGATTATAAACAAGCAAGTAACTGGTTAAACAATCATGGTATGAGTTTACAGTGGGTATTTGAATAAAAAGAAATAAGGTAGAGAAGAGAAGTGGTGGAGGGAGCTGGATTCGAACCAGCGAAGGCTGAGCCGTCAGATTTACAGTCTGATCCCTTTGGCCGCTCGGGAACCCCTCCACACTAATTGTTATTGCATTTGGCCCCGCTTAACTTAGCCTAAGAAAAGTGGTGGAGGGAGCTGGATTCGAACCAGCGAAGGCTGAGCCGTCAGATTTACAGTCTGATCCCTTTGGCCGCTCGGGAACCCCTCCAATGCAACGCGGCAGATAATAGCAAACTTCTTATTTAAGTAAAGAAAAAAGCTAAAGAAAATTCAAATTTAGCCGATAAATACTTATTAATTAGTTAAATAGGCTAAAGTCTATGCAGATTGGTGATTTGTTAATCACGGAGAGCCAGTTAAAAACGAAGCTTAACGAAAGTGTGCACGAAAACCGCCGAGGCGAGTTTGCACTTTTATTAGCAATGCTCTCTCACGATGCACTCGATTTTAGTGAATTCCACCTACCCAAAAGTGACACTAAGCATTATCAAGCTAATGAAGATGCTCTGCGTAAACAATTTGGCGCAGGTCCAAAGCAGCCATTAGCGCCAGATACCTTTAATATGCTAATTGGTAAAAATAACACAGAGCTTTTAGCAAAAATGGGAAGCGCTGTAGGGATGAGTGATATAAAGTTAACTCAGTGCTTAAAGCCTGAGCCACTTAATATTCGTGATGATAAAAACCACATTCCACTGACTGTCATTGATAACTGTGAATTAGCGGTACGTCGACGAATTAAAAATACCAACACCGAGTTATCAAACCCTCAAATGGATGCGGTGGCATTTTATGATGATTTACAAAATGAAGCTATCCACCAGCCATTACATTTGTTTAGTGCCTAATTATATGTGTTCAATTGCTGCTTTATACATGCCATTTGATTGTAATAAACTGTGTTTATAGTAGTAAGTAACTATTGGTTTTATAGGTGCTTTATTTTAATAACTGATTTAATATAAAAAAAGCATCCAAAATTTAAATGCAATTGCTATAATGGCGCAAATGGTATGACATTAAATGCCATTATCATTAAACCAAGGTAATTAGGAACGTAATGAAGAAAACATTCACGCTGAATCATGAGAAAATCAAATACCCTCGTATGGTTGATGCTGCAAAGCATGAAGTGAAAAAATATTTGAAAAGAGAACGTAATAAAACTTTACCTGTTGATGCCGACTACTGGGCATTCGATTGTAAGTTTGGCAACACGGCTGAAGAAGCCCAAGTGGTTCACGTTGCCGAAATTAACAATCACATCAGTGAAATTGAAAAGCAAGGTTTAACTTCTTTTTACTTAGAGATTTTAGCAAGACCTGCACAGCGTCAAGATTTCGATGAAGATGATGGCGAGTAAAACGCTAATTTGCGTTTAGTGTAGTTTTTGAAAATGGGCCTCGTGGCCCATTTTTTGTAGCTGTTATTTATACACTATGACACTTTTTATACTTTTTATTACTGCCACAAGGGCACGTATCATTGCGCTTTACTTTAATATCGGCAACCGGTGTAATCTCACCATCAAGGTATCGCCATTGTCCATCTTCTTTAATAAACCTTGAATTTTCTGCCAACTGGCAATATAAATCTTGATAAAAGTAGTGAGCTTTAAATGTAACAAATCCTGTTTCATCATTATAACCAGAGTCTAATACGGTTAAGTTTATAAAACGGCAACTATTTGCAAAATCTTTAATTTCTGAAATTGAATTTTCAGCTTGCTTTTCTTTTGCGTAACTTTCACGAACAAAAACCGCGTTTTTAACAGCATAAGCACTGTAGCGTGCACGCATAAGTTGCTCTGGTGTGTGTGGCTGTTTGGTTTTTAAATGAAAAGGCTCGCAGCAATCAGCATAAGGTTGCTGACTGCCACAAAAACATAATAGGGCGTTAGAAGTCATGATAAATGTACTGTGTATTAAAACGCTAGTTTATCAAGCTTATTGCGTAAGTGAAATCTCAGAATGAGCGCTTTTTTTGCTAAAGCAATACAACTTAGTGCGCGTATGGCTCAAGTTTAATGATAACTGCGACAGTTGTTGGTTATTTATTATGTCAGTCCAGGTGATCACCGCGGCAAAATTTCCATTGTGAAGTGCAGAACTTAAAACATACTCTAAATTAACTAAATGCTTTTGGCGAATAACCAGTAATTTACTGGTATCAATTGAGCATGAATCAAGTAGCGCTTTGCTCGGTACGTTATCTGGTGCTATTAACAGTGTCCATGCGTTTAGGCTGTTGTATTGGTGTAATACTTTTAATAACTCAAACGTTGCTGAAATTTCATCTTCAATTTGTACAACGTTAACACAATCTGATTGATCATCTTGCTGGTAGCTTTTAACTGTTCTTACGGTAATTGGTTGTAACATAATTTTCTCACTCACTGGGTTTTTATACAGTACATTCATACAGTAGTTTATACAGTTGTTTGGTGCAAGTGTTTTTTGCTATTTTTTTGTACAGTTATTCATCATAAAACGCGATAGTTACTATAAATATATAAATAATTTATATATAACAATGGTTTAATTTTTATTGAAAGTTAATGCCCACAGAATTAATTTTAAGGCTGGGAGCAAATAAATACAGATGAATAGGAGGTATACAGTAGTTTAAATTATTTTTCGCTACTAGGAGGGATCAAATGTGAGAATTGTAACTGATGAATTTGTTCATACAGACTGGCTGCGTAGCATTGAGCATCTTTAAGTCGTTTGGTACTAATATGTTTTCGTATATCGCTCATTGCTTCTATGGCGGGTTCATAGCCTTGACTACTGGCTAAGCTAAGCCACGCAGCACCATGAAATACACTTTGCGGCACACCTTGCCCTTTTATAAAAAACAGCCCTAAATAAAACTGCGCGCGATAATTTCCTGCCATTGCTGCCAAACGCATCCATTTTGCGGCTAAGGCGCCTTGTTCATTTTTAAGGTAATAAAGGGCTTTATTTAATGTGTCTTGATCGGTGTTTTTAGAGCTCGCAGGGAGATTTGCATCGCTTGGTTGCGTTACAAAAGAAAGAATGTTGTCTAATTGTTGCTCTAAGTCTTGGCCACTGGGTGTCGTTTTGATCATGCTACTTCGTTTGTTATTTTAATTACTTAGCTAGTTTAGTATATAGCAAGGTAAAATGTCCTGTAAAAAGTTATTTTTATGCTAAAATCTCGCCACTTTTTACAACCACAAGTTTATTATGCTCGAAGCCTTATTCAAAATCCGTGCAAATGATTCTTCGGTTCGCCGTGAATGTATTGCCGGTATGACTACATTTATTACGATGGTTTATATCGTATTCGTAAACCCAGCTATGCTTGCTGAAGCGGGTATGGACCAAGGTGCTGCCTTTGTTGCCACCTGTATTGCTGCTGCAATAGGGTGTTTTATTATGGGTTTGTGGGCCAATTATCCACTGGCATTGGCACCGGGTATGGGATTAAATGCATTTTTTACCTATGGTGTTGTATTAGGTATGGGTTATAGCTGGCAAGCTGCGTTGGGTGCGGTATTTATGTCAGGGTGTATATTTTTAATTCTAAGCTTATTTAAGGTGCGAGAGTGGATTATTAATGCAATCCCTCTGGTGCTCAAGCAAGCAATAGCAACGGGTATTGGCGCATTTTTAGCTCTCATCGCACTTAAAAGTGCCGGTATTATTGTATCAAGTCCTGCA
This sequence comes from Pseudoalteromonas sp. BSi20311, assembly GCF_000239875.1. Lineage (NCBI taxonomy): Bacteria > Pseudomonadati > Pseudomonadota > Gammaproteobacteria > Alteromonadales > Pseudoalteromonadaceae > Pseudoalteromonas > Pseudoalteromonas sp. BSi20311. The sequence continues at coordinate 43,312 of NZ_BADU01000098.1, forward strand.
ACACTGGTGCAGTTGGGTGATATTACCTCGCCTGGTCCTTTATTGGCTATTTTCAGCTTTTTTGTTATTGCTGCACTGCTTTATCGCGATTTTAAAAGTGGCGTACTGATTAGTATATTACTAGTCACCGCGATTGCTGTGTCTATGGGGTTAGTGGAGTATCATGGTGTTATTGCTATGCCACCTTCTATCATGCCGACCTTTATGCAACTGGACTTTAGTGCCGCGTTTGAACTGTCGATGTTGAGTGTTATTTTTGCGTTTTTATTCGTTGATTTGTTTGATACCTCAGGCACGTTAGTTGCGGTAACTCAGAAAGCTGGTTTAGCAGATAAAAACGGTAATATGCCGCGTTTAGGTCGTGCATTAAGCGCCGACAGCACAGCAACCATTGCAGGTGCAATGCTCGGTACTTCAACAACCACGTCATACATTGAGTCTGTTGCAGGTGTATCTGTTGGTGGTCGAACGGGTTTGACCGCTGTGGTTGTGGGTTGCTGCTTTTTACTGATGATGTTTTTTGCGCCTTTAGCTCAAATGGTGCCTGCATACGCAACCGCGGGAGCTATTTTATATGTATCTGTATTGATGCTACAAAACTTAAAGTTTGTAAATTGGGACGACATGACTGATGCAATTCCGGTGAGTGTTGTATTATTAATGACACCGCTGACGTTCTCAATTGCACACGGTATTGCACTTGGTTTTATTTCTTATACGGCGGTAAAAGTGCTGTGTGGCAAAAAAGATCAGGTAAGCATTAGTGTTTGGATTTTAACTGCCTTGTTTATTGTTAAGTTCGCATTTTTATCTTAATGCAGGCAGCTTGTTAGAATATGTATATGTCCTAGTATGTAAACACAAAGTGGGGCAAAATCCTATTCAAAAAAAGCCCATGCAACTGCATGGGCTTTTTTATTTAGAAAGGAGTTACCATTTCTTTTTAGGTGCAAATAATACGTCTAAATCATCTTGCTCTTGTTCGTTCTTTTTCTTCAATGATGTAGCATTTGATGCCTTGAGTTCATTACTTATCGTTTCAAGGTAGCCTTCAACTTCAGCTCGCTTTGCCGTAATGTAATCGTCATTAAATGAAACACTGTTAAGTGTGGCAGCTGCTTTTTCAAAGTACTGCCTAGCAGAGCCTATCATTCCAGCTGTTTGCGCTGATAACCCTCGTTTTATTTGGCTTTCAATGTTGATTCTTAGGTGTAGCTTTTCAAGGCGTTTGTCTTCTGCAATAAATACCTGGCTGTCTACTTTGCCTTTATTATGCTCAGAACGAATAATAGTGCGTAACTTTTTAATGCCTTGTATCAGCGATATCAGTTGTTTGTCGTTACCTGGTAATACAAAGCCATCTGAACCGTCTTGAATTGGGTTTTGTAGTCGCTCTTTTGCTTCTTTTAAGCGGTTTTTTAGTCCACTACCTCCGCTTGAAATAGACACCATTTGACTGAGCGCATCATGAATTCGTCGTTGTAATATTCGCTGAGTTGCCTCTGAAAGTGGAATGTTGGCGCTATTCATTAATGCTTCTTCGGTTT
>NZ_BADU01000097.1:0-41195 GCF_000239875.1 Pseudoalteromonas sp. BSi20311
GCAAAGTAGCAAGCTACCCTCTGTTACCGCTCGACTTGCATGTGTTAGGCCTGCCGCCAGCGTTCAATCTGAGCCATGATCAAACTCTTCAATTAAAAAGTTTTATGTCTTTCGACAGCTCAATGAATTCTGAATTTATTTAATATCTTTCGATATTGAATTGACTGTGCTGCAATTCTTTTTTTAAGTAAAACCTAAGTAAGTTATTGCTGTTGGTCACTCAGTTTCAATTGAGACTCTAAATTTGTTTGCCTCACTACCTAAGTAGCTTGGCTGTTAGAACTCAATCTGTACGAGTGCCCACACAGATGATTGCTTTATATTGTTAAAGAACGTTGCGACGCTGTCGCTAGGGATGCGTATAATACATCCTTTATTTTTCGAGTCAACACTTAATTTTAAACTTTCTTACGATGATTTAAACTCAAGTTTTATTTAACTCTCTGAGCAGTTCGTGCCTCGCTATGCGTTGGCGTTCCCCGTCTCAGTGGGGTCGCATTATAGGGAGAACAGATTTTTACGCAAGTACTTTTTTAAAGAAAAACTAAAAAAACACACTGTTCGGTTAGTATCTGAGCGAAAGCAGGTGAAACTGGTAGTTTTATAATCAATATAGGCTTTGCTGGCACTAAAATAAGCGCTACTGTTACACTAATACTCTTAATATGTTTAATTTAAAGGTGCATGTATGGCAATACGTTCTTATAAAGGAATCACTCCTGCGTTTAATGAATCTGTTTATGTAGACGAGTCGTCTGTATTAGTCGGTGATATCACTATAGGTGATGATAGCAGTGTATGGCCGTTAGTTGCTGCCCGCGGTGATGTTAACCATATTCGTATTGGTCAGCGTACTAATATACAAGATGGCAGCGTTTTACACTTATCAAGAGCAACAAAGAATAATCCAGACGGCTACCCACTTATTATTGGTGATGATGTAACCGTTGGTCATAAGGTAATGCTACATGGCTGCGTATTAGGTAATCGCATACTTGTGGGTATGGGCGCCATTATCATGGATAATGTGATTGTAGAAGATGAGGTAATTATTGGTGGCGGTGCTTTAGTGCCCCCTAATAAGCGTTTAGAGTCTGGTTTTTTATATGTAGGTAGCCCAGCAAAACAAGCTCGCCCATTAACAGAGCAAGAGCTGAGCTTTTTAAAAATGTCTGCTGATAATTACGTGCAGCTTAAAGATGAATACTTAGCTGAAGATGCTAGTTAATTTAATTAACTAAACTCACTTCTATTTGACCTGCCGAGTTATAGCATTCATCTTCGATAAGCTGCTCGGCACGTTCTTCATAATCAAAACGGTATTGCTCAAAATAACGCGTTGCATGACTCTCATCAGCTAAATTTAAACTACTGACAGCAATCACACACTCAACTAGCATGCCATTTACTTGTGCAAAAAAAACTAATTGATGAGTTGGCTCTCTAAATTCGAGTCGATCTATAAACTGTATTGCTTGATTCATTTAAGCACTCCCTGCTTTAGTGCAGTAATAACAGGAACAATCTCAGGCATTTTATTTCGCCATACATAATAAGCTTGTGCGGCTTGGCCTACTAGCATACCACTGCCATCTAATAGCTTAGCTGCTTTATTGTGTTCGCTGACCCAATTCATGAATAGCGTATTTTGCGTGGCGTAAAACATATCATAAGCCATTTCACATGTGCTTAAGTGCTTTTCGCTTAACGCAGGTAATTTGTTATTCATGCTGCTCGAAGTTGAGTTAATAACTAAATGATAATCAGTAAAAGGAAGGTCGTCAAAACCATACCCCGAAACATTGCCATGCCCAGTGAAGAGTTTTGCCAATGTTTGGGCTTTGTGTACTGTGCGATTAACAATAACTATCTCTGCAGGATGTTGCTCTAGTAAAGGTAAGATAACTCCTCGAGCAGCGCCACCCGCACCAATGATCAACAAGCGTTTACCTGTTATCGTTATTTTATTGGTCAGTAAGTCGTTAACAAAACCAGTGCCATCAGTGTTATCACCGAGTAAACTACCATCATCGCGCTTTTTAAGGGTGTTCACTGCACCTGCCAGTTTAGCAACTGGGGTGAGTTCATCGGCTAAAGCAAAAGCCTGCTCTTTAAAAGGAACAGTGACATTGGCGCCTTTTCCCCCTTGCTCAAAAAAAGCAGCGACTGTTTTTTCAAATCCATCGATAGGTGCTAATATTGCGCGATAGTCGATTTGCTCTCCCAATGATTTTGCAAACTGCTGATGAATAATGGGAGATTTTGAATGTTTGATTGGATTTCCAAAAACCGCATATTTGTCCATTTTAAACAACCTCTTCGCAGTTTTAGTACTGCCTATTAACGATGATAAACTTATGATTAAAAGACTCTTTTCAAGATCAAAGCCGTCTACAACTACGCAAGCACCTACGCCAGATAAAACCCCGTATGAAATCATTGGTGGAGAAGCCCCCACGCGTGCAATTGCTAATAGATTCTACGATATAATGGCCAGTGATGAATACGCTAAACCGTTATATGATATGCATCCTCAACCATTAGACAGAATTCGCCAAGTATTTTTTGAGTTTTTATCCGGTTGGCTTGGTGGGCCTGACCTATTTGTAGAAAAACACGGCCACCCGATGCTGCGTAAACGCCATATGCCGTTCCCTATTGATCAAGACTTACGTGATCAGTGGATGCATTGCATGAATAAGACCTTAGATATAGAAATAGATAACCCTGTGTTACGCGAAGGCTTACGTCAGTCACTGGCTCAGCTTGCCAGCCATATGATTAATCAGCATTAACCTTCCTCGTTCTTTAATTGGGGATTATTTGCGCTAAGTCAAAATCCGCTTTTCTAAAATATAGATAATACCCTATCAAATAATTAGAAAAGCGTGGCGCGTGTGAAATCAATCCAACATAAAATTTATGCTTTATTAGCTCTAACTGGCGTTATTGTATTAATAGCCAGTATTTTTAGTAGTGCTAGCCAGCAGCGCACGCTCGCCCAGGATACGGTGGCAGAAAACATTAAGCTGCTTGCCGATAATTATTTTGATTCAATAAACACCATGATGCTAACCGGTACTATGGCTAATCGAGAATTATTGAGCCAAAAGTTACGCAAACATCCTAATATAGAAGATGCTCATATTATTCGCTCAGATATAGTTAATAATCTGTATGGTTCCGGAAATAAAAACCAAACAGCAAGTAATAACAACGAACGCGAAGCACTAAAGGGTAAAGAAAGCTTATTTATAGAGCAAAACACCGATAGCCGCAGTATGACCTACCTACGTCCTATGTATGCTAGCACTGATTATAAAGGTACTAACTGTTTAGGCTGCCACCAAGCGCAAGAAGGCGATGTACTAGGCGTGGTAAAAATTAGTTATTCCTTAGCTGATATTGATAATGAGGTAACTTACAACACCTTAGTAACCACCAGCCTACTTTCTACTATTTTTATTATTGCCTTTGTGCTGCTAGGTATAGTGTTTAGAAAAATATTTATAGTGCGCCTTAAAAAGCTCGGCCATGCAATGCACTTAGCTACTACCAATAAAGATTTAACCTTACGCATTGAAGATAACGCCGAAGATGAACTCGGCTGGCTTGCCACCAGCTTTAACCAAATGATTGCTACGTTTAAAGATAACATTGCACAGGTATCTCACTCTTCAAAAGTGCTTATTCATTCAGCAGAGAAAATTTATACCTCGGCCGATACCACCGAACGCGCTATTTTAGAACAAAAGAAAAGTACCGACTCGGTAGCCGCAGCAATTAATGAACTAGAAAGCTCATCCAATGAAGTAAGAAACACCACTCATTTTGCTCAAGAAAAATCTGAGAACAGTAATGAACTAGCACAACAAAGCATGCAGGTTGCAGAGCAAACCGAACTCAGTATTAATCAGTTAGCAGAAGATGTACGCCAAGCGGCAGATCAAGTGAGACAACTGCAAGAGCAAACGCTTGAAGTGGGCAAAGTACTTGAGGTGATCAGCAGTATTGCTGAACAAACAAACCTATTAGCACTTAATGCTGCCATTGAAGCTGCCCGTGCAGGTGAAGCAGGCCGAGGGTTTGCCGTTGTTGCTGATGAAGTACGAACTTTAGCAACCCGAACTCATGCCTCTACCGATGAAATACGCCGTACTATAGATAAGTTGCAATCAGAAGCAGCGCAAACAGTTAAAACCATGGGTGAGTCCTGTGCAGAGGCAGACGAAAGAGCGCAACAAGTACAACAAGTTGCACAGGCTTTAAAAGATATTTCAGGGCAAATGAATGAAATAAATGAGCTAAATATACAAATAGCCGATGCAACAGAGCAGCAAAATCTAGCCGCCGAAGAAATAAATAGAAGCGTCGTTGGCATTAGCGATAATGCAGAGCAATCGTTAGTGGATGCAGATGAAAATCAAAAAGTCAGTGAAGAGTTACTCAATTTAGCTCGCTCGCTAGATGAGCAGGTACGCAGCTTTAAACTTAAGCAATAATTTTAAAAGCCAGTCAATCAGTAGTTTATTGACTGGCATATCATTCTTAGCCCAGTGCTAACCAATCTCGAGGCTTTAAGAAATCTTTATATAGCAATGCCTCTGCGCTGTCTTCGGCTGGGGTATAGTTATACTCCCAACGGGCTAAAGGTGGCATAGACATTAAAATAGATTCCGTACGGCCACCGCTTTGTAAACCAAACAATGTGCCACGATCCCAAACTAAATTAAACTCAACATAACGACCACGGCGATATAATTGGAAGTCGCGTTGTTGTTCGGTGTACTCATCGTTTTTACGACGTTCAATAATAGGAACATAAGCATCTAAAAAGCCATTCCCTACCGATTGCATAAATGCAAAGCTTTGCTCAAAACCTAACTCATTTAAATCGTCAAAAAATAAGCCGCCTACGCCGCGAGTTTCATCACGATGTTTTAAATAAAAGTATTCGTCACACCATTTTTTATATTTTGGATATACGTCATCGCCAAACGGCTGACACACATCGTGCGCAACTTGGTGCCAATGCACTACATCTTCAAGTACAGGGTAAAACGGGGTTAAATCAAAACCACCACCAAACCACCAAATCGGTTCTTCACCTTCTTTTTCGGCAATAAAAAAGCGTACATTGGCATGGCTTGTTGGTATATGTGGGTTTTTAGGGTGAATCACTAATGATACACCACACGCATGAAAACTGCGTCCGGCAAGCTCAGGTCTATGTGCAGTGGCAGAGCCCGGCATAGAGGCACCAAATACATGAGAGTAATTAACTCCCCCTTGCTCAATCACATTACCATTGGTGATAACGCGAGTACGACCACCGCCGCCCTCTTCTCGCTGCCAGCTGTCTTCAACAAATTGTGCTTTCCCATCTGCTGCTTCTAAGCCTTGGCAAATGGAATCTTGCAAAGCCATAAAGTAGGCTTTTACTTGTTTTAATAATTCGCTTTGCATAGTTAACCTCTGAATATATTGCCTGTCGTGGCATCTTTAATGGTACTTGGTTGAGTATTACCGCCTAATGGTTCATCAACATAAAAACTAACCTGCTCTGCAAACTGCTGCTGCGCTTCAACAATGCTTGTTACCGTTGCTTGGCCAGTTAAATTAGCACTTGTTGATACCAATGGTTTACCAAACTCTTGGCATAAGCGTTTAACTGTAGGATGGTTAGTTACTCTCACTGCAATAGTATCAAATTGCCCAGTTAACCACTTCGGCGTGGTTTTAGCAGCAGGCATAACCCAGGTAATAGCACCAGGCCAACTTGAAAAAATATCAGCGCGTTTGTCCATGGGCAACTTAGCGTCATCCACGTACTTTAATAATTGCCCGTAATTGTCAGCAATTAAAATAAGCCCTTTTTCAACTGGGCGTTGTTTAATATCAAGTAAACGTTCCACCGCCTGTTGATTGTCAGGATCGCAACCTAAACCATAAACAGCTTCGGTTGGGTATAAAATAACATCGCCGTTTTCTAAGCTTGTTATTGCAGCAGATAAAGAAGAAAGGTCAGACAAAATTGTCTCCAGAGATATTTACGTTATTCAGTGGCAGCAAACTTATGCATACAGCTTTTTTGTGGACATTGTAACACAGCGCCACTCGCGGTTTTTTTCTCAGTAACAACTGGCCAGTCACATACAGGACACGCGTGAGCTACAGGTTTATGATTAAGCGTATATTTACAGCTTGGGTAACAGTCGCAGGAATAAAATACTTTTCCGAACTTATTACTGCGTGAAACCAAGTGCCCCTTTTTACATTTAGGGCAACCAATCACAGGCTCTTCACTTGGGGTATCGTCATGCTCACTGGCAATATAATGACATTCAGGGTAACCGGTACAGCCAATAAACATACCGTAGCGGCCATTTTTCACCACCAGCGGCTTGCTACACTCTGGACACTCGCTGTCCTCAAGTATTTTGATTTCATTGCTATCATGATGAGCAAGCGGACGAATAAAATCGCACTTAGGGTAACTAGCGCAGCCCAAAAAAGGCCCAGATTTACTATTACGAATGACGAGTTCTGAACCACATTGCGGGCATATCTCATATTCTTTTTCTAGGGCGTGTTTATTAGCCGAAAAAAGTGAATGGTCGATTTTACTCATGTAAATCCTAGTGGTTGGTGAATTTTCGCCTAATATACCCAAAACCCTTAAAGATACAAGCTATGGCAGTCGGTTTGTTAACGCTGAAAATAATAAAACACGCAATAATGATTATTCGTTAACCTGTTAATGTAACACTTCACTGGGCTCATCAAAAATAAGATCTTCCATTTGCTCATACGCATGCTGAGAATCAGGGGCATTAAATAACACCATCAGAATTAACCATTTTAAATCTTCCAAAGTAATAGCTGAGTTATCAAGCGCCGCTAAACGGTCCATCACCATTTCACGAGTGGTGCTATTAATGACGCCAGTTTGTTCAACAAACATTAAAAAGCCACGGCATTGGGTATCGAGAACTTGGCACTCGCTCTCAGTAAAAATTCGCACTGCGTGCTGCTCTGTGGCCAATAAATAAGGAGATTCATTGCTATATTGTAATGCGGCAAGTTGATCTAGCCAGTCAATGGCTTTGTTAATTTCGGGTTTATTAAATCCAGCGCGGAGTAACTCATCGGTAAGCTTACTTTGCTCAACAAATACATCACTTTCGCTATGAACGTAGTTTTCGAATAAATACATGAGAATATCAAACATATTATCCTCCAGCGCTTAATTTAATATAGCCGTCTAATACTCGCTCTATTTGATCGTCTAACTCTAAATCAAGCAATCGCGCTTGTACTTTATCAATTGGCCACTGCACTCGACGCATAATGTCGTCCACACTGGTCACCTCAAAACCAATACTGTTAAGCACCTCGCATTCTGAGGGTGTTGTATTGGTTAACTCTTTATAGTTTAGACCAGAAGGGTATGAAAAGTTCATCTCATCAAGAATATCCGCGACGTTTTCCACCAGCTTAGCACCCTGCTTAATTAAAAAGTGACTGGCTTGTGCCAGCGGGTTCTTTATTGAACCGGGTACCGCAAAAACCTCTTTATTTTGTTCAAGCGCATAACGTACGGTAATTAATGAGCCACTTTTAATTTCGGCTTCCACTATCAGCACCCCAAATGATAGCCCTGAAATAATACGATTGCGTCGTGGAAAATTATGCGCATTGGCAGCCGTACCTGGCAAAAACTCACTCACCAATAAGCCCGTTGTTAATACTTGCTCGGTGAGCAACTTGTGTCGTTTAGGATAGTAAATATCAACGCCAGTACCTAACACGGCAATAGTTTTGCCATTTCCCGCTAATGCACCTTTGTGAGCTGCACCGTCAATGCCTCGCGCCATACCTGAGGTTACAGTTATGCCAGCAAGGTTTAACTGGTGTGCAAATTCAGCAGCAATTTCAAGCCCTGTGGTGGTTGCGTTTCGGCTGCCAACAATGGCAATTTGCGGCGAAGCTAGCAAGCTGGTATCCCCTTTACAAAAAAGTAATAACGGGGCACTGGCAATCTGCTTTAGATGTTCAGGATAAGTGTTGTCAAAAATACTAATAACAATAATGTTTTGTTGGCTGATCAACTGCTCATAATGTGCAACTTGCTGCCAGTTAGTGTTAAGTAAATTGCTAGCCTGGTGAGCCGTTAAACCAATGTTTACCAGCTCAGCGTGTGATAAAGAAAACAGCGATGCTAGGCTGTGTTGTTTAGACAGGGCTAAGAGCGTTTTAATCCCTAGCCCTTTGCATAAGTAAAAGGCAAGCCAATGATTTAGCTTGCCAGACGATTGTTCCATGTTCCCTCCTAGAACACCGACTCGCTACTTAATGAATAACTGCTAAATCTCCAATGCGAATTGGGTACTGATTTTTAGTGATTAGCGCATAACTAACTTTGTCATACACTTTAAAAATAATCATTTCACCAACTTTTTCTGCTGGCATTTTCCACGCAATGCTATCTTCATTGCTTTCTGAACCAAGTAACTCGTTGGTAGCCGATATTAATTTTTCCAAACGACTCGAGTCTTCGGTATAACGCGGACCTCTGGCACCATCAATAACCGTCGGTGACTGGCGTTCAATATCCAGCACATGACCTACCTCAACTTGCTGCTCTGAGCCTAAGTTTAGCACCACCACATCCATCGTGCTAAATTCTCTCACTTCACGGGGTGAAGCAATTACATGCCCCTGCAATGGCTGGGTAGGACGATGCATATTAAAATACACTGGCAGCATCTGCCCTACCATAGCCGGTAATAAAAAATCACCTTGTTTAATTTCGCGTTTAACTGATTCAACTCTTACTGATGCAGGTTCGCCATTAGCTGCATCACCTTCTCTAAAGGCACGGGCCATACCCACATAAGATGCTCTACTCGCAAGTTCTTCACCTGTTTTAGGGTCGGTGTAAGGCGCCCCTTTATGGTAAATAGCATAAGCCTGATGGCGCTTTAAATTACCTTTAACATATAAAATATGATCGATAGTTTGAGTTTTGGTATTTTCGTTTGCACCCAAGATATAAGGTTTTTCTTTTATCGAATCACTGTTTATCGCTTGTTCAAATGACAAATACGGTTTAATCACCGCAAGCGGTAAGGTAGTAATGGCATCTTTCCCTTTAGGGGTAATACGCCCCATGGGTGATAGTTTTCGATACGCTTTATTAATCACTAAACGCGGATTACCGTCCGTATCGTAAATTAATGCTAACGCATCACCCGGGTAAATAAGATGAGGGTTCTCTATTTGCGGGTTCATTTGCCATAACTCAGGCCACAGCCATGGCTCGTTCAAATATATAGCTGAGATATCCCAAAGCGTGTCACCTTTTTTTACAACGTATTGTTTAGGCGCGTCTTTTTTTATAGTTAGTATATCTGCTAGCACAGGAAAAGTAGCACCTAATGCAAGTATTATTGCAATTAATGGAGATTTCATTGAGCTTCCTCATAGTGTTTTTTCATTATTATTAACCAAAACCTGTTAAAGGGGAACGTGAATGGCTAAAATAAGAACATACGATACCCTAAATTTAAGCATAAGTGTAAAAGGTAACTATGGCTAGGTTAGAAGTTTTAAGATTTCCAGATGAACGTTTACGTACAATCGCAAAAGAAGTAACGGTTGTTGACGACCAAGTGCGTGAAATCGTCAAAGATATGCTAGAAACTATGTACGATGAAAATGGTATTGGGCTTGCTGCTACGCAAGTTGATATTCACCAACGCATTGTGGTGATCGATGTATCAGAAGAGCGCGATGAACCGCTGGTGCTTATCAATCCACAAATTATCAAAAAAGATGGCTCTACCGTGAGTGAAGAAGGCTGTTTATCAGTTCCTCATTCGTATGCAAAAGTTGATCGCGCAGAAACCGTCACCGTGGCTGCACTCAACGAAGAAGGTAAAGAGTTTATTCTTGATGCCGACGAGTTATTAGCGATTTGTATTCAGCATGAGCTTGATCACCTTCAAGGTAAATTATTTATTGATTATTTATCTCCATTAAAGCGCCAACGCATTCGTAAAAAGCTTGAAAAAGAAGCGAAGTTTGCAGCGCAATAATAAGCACCTTAGTAAATAATTAGGAAACTCAGTGACACAACCATTACGCATTATATTTGCCGGTACTCCGGACTTTGCTGCACGCCATCTGCAAGCACTCATTAATAGTGAACACCAAATTGTGGGTGTTTACAGTCAACCAGATCGTCCAGCGGGTCGCGGAAAAAAACTAAAAGCCAGTGAAGTAAAAGCGCTTGCACTAGAACATGACCTCCCTGTTTTTCAGCCGCAATCACTCAAAACAGACGAAGCACTTGAGGAATTAAACAGCCTCAATGCCGATATCATGATTGTGGTTGCCTACGGGTTAATTTTGCCAAAAGCCATTTTAGATGCCCCACGTCTAGGCTGTTTAAATGTACATGGTTCTATTTTACCACGCTGGCGTGGTGCAGCGCCGATTCAACGCGCTATTTGGGCAGGTGATCAGCAAACCGGTGTCACTATAATGCAAATGGATGAAGGGTTAGATACCGGCGATATGCTACATATTAGCCATTGGCCTATTGATAGCGCTGAAACCAGTGCAAGCTTATACACTAAGCTTGCTGAGCTTGGGCCTGATGCTCTCATAAATACTATAAATCGTTTGGCTAAAGGTGAAATAACCCCTGAACCACAAAACGATGCAGATGCTAATTACGCGAAAAAACTCTCTAAAGACGAGGCCAACATTGATTGGTCTATGGATGCCGAGCAAATTGAGCGTAACATTCGTGCCTTTAACCCATGGCCAGTATGCTTTACCCAAATGAGCGGTAACACGGTAAAAATATACCAAGCAAATGTTGTAGAGCAATCAGGCGCAGCTGGCACCGTACTAACAAGTGATAAGAACGGTATCGTTGTGGCTTGTGGTAAACACGCTTTATCTATTAGCGAATTACAACCACAAGGCAAAAAGCCAATGGCAATTAATGATTTTTTAAACGGTCGTAGCGACTGGGTTACACCTGGCACCGTATTAGGCGAAAATAATGAGTAATGTAAGTAATGTCAGAGCGCTAGCCGCTGAAACTTTATATAACGTGGTTGATAAAGGCGCATCGCTTAATCAAGAACTCCCTTTCGCTAGCCAAGGCCTATCACCTAAAGATAAAGCCTTACTGCAGCAAATTTGCTACGGAGTATTACGTTACTTACCTAGCCTAGAAAATTATTGCCAGCATTTAGTTGAGCAACCACTTAAAGGTAAGCGCCGTATTTTTCAGTTTTTGCTGTATGTGGGCATTTACCAACTACAACACATGCGTGTACCGCCACATGCTGCAATTAGCGAAACCGTTAATGCGTTACAACAATTACGCGCTCTTGGTCTAAAAGGGCTTATTAATGCCATTTTACGAAGCTTTCAGCGCCAACAACTTGAGCTTGAAGAAAAAGCCAAACAGATTCCAGTGTGTTTATATAACCACCCAAACTGGTTTATAAAGCAAGTAAAAGAAGCCTACCCAAATAACTGGGAAGACATACTAGAAGCAAACCAGCAGCAAGCACCAATGTGGCTGCGAGTGAATCAATCGCAGTTTAGCACCCAAGAATATAGCGAGATGCTAACTGCTAACGATATCGAACATACCCTAAACCCAGATTTTATTGATGGCATAAAGCTAAGTAAGCCTCGAGATGTGTTTTCACTTCCTGAGTTTGATACCGGCGCTTGTTCAGTACAAGATGCAGCAGCGCAGCTTGCAGCTCGCTATCTCGACCCACAAAATGGTGATGACATACTCGATGCCTGTGCAGCTCCTGGTGGTAAAACCTGCCATATTTTAGAGCTTGCCGATGCTGATGTACTTGCGCTTGATAGCGATGCCACACGCCTCGAGCGTGTTAAACAAAACTTAGAACGCATAGGTTTAGGCGCCGATTTACAATGTGGAGATGCATCGCAACCTCACACTTGGTGGGATGAAGAACAGTTTGATCGTATTTTGTTAGATGTACCCTGCTCTGCAACTGGCGTAATTCGTCGTCACCCAGATATTAAATGGTTACGTCGCGCATCTGACATTAACGACTTATCGACCCTACAGGGCGATATACTCGATAGCATTTGGCCATTATTAAAACCAGGCGGCACATTAGTGTATGCAACTTGCTCGGTACTTCCACAAGAAAACCAACAACAAGTTGCTAAATTTTTAGCTAATAACGACGATGTAGAACATATTCCTCTACACAGCGAAGACACTAAAGCCACACCAGGCTTGCAGTTATTACCAGGCGAAAGTGACGGTTTTTACTACGCTAAATTAGTTAAAAAAGCCTAGGCAACACATTTAGCTACTTCAATTTAGAGGTAGCTAATACTTTGATGTAATTAGTATTAATAATACGGGTACATAATGAAAATAATCATACTCGGTGCTGGGCAAGTTGGCGGCACACTCGCAGAAAACCTAGTGGGTGAACAAAACGAAATAACCGTAGTTGATATCGACGGTAACCGCTTGCGCGAACTGCAAGATAAATACGATTTACAAGGTGTTGCAGGCCACGGCGCCCACCCTGACGTGTTAAGTCGCGCAGGGGCTGAAGATGCCGATATGATTATTGCGGTGACCAGCTCAGATGAAGTTAACATGGTGGCATGCCAAGTTGCCTACAGTATTTTTAATACACCGACCAAAATAGCCCGTATTCGCTCTGAGCAGTATTTAAAATACCGCGAAAAACTCTTTCATAATGATGACTTACCTGTCGATCATTACATAGCCCCAGAAGCACTCGTTACTAAGTATATTCGCCGCCTAATAGACTACCCTGGCGCATTACAAGTACTGCAATTTGCCGATGGCATGCTCTCTTTAGTGGCGGTAAAAGCCTACTATGGCGGTTTATTGGTAGGCTATGCCCTATCTACACTTAAACAACATATTCCTAATGTTGAAACCCGGGTAGCTGCTATTTACCGTCAAGGCAAAGCAATAAAACCATTAGGCACCACAGTAATAGAAGCCGACGATGAAGTATTTTTTATTGCCGCTACTAAACACATTCGTGCGGTAATGAACGAGCTACAAAAACTGGAACGCTCGTACAAAAAAATTATGATAGCCGGTGGGGGTAACATTGGTGCTGGCCTTGCCCGTTCACTAGAAAGAAACCACAGCGTTAAATTATTAGAACGCAGTAAAGAACGCGCAGAGCAACTCTCTGAAATGCTCGACAACACCGTGGTATTTTGTGGTGATGCGTCCGATCAGGAGCTGCTCTCAGAAGAACACATAGAACAGGTTGATGTGTTCATTGCCGTTACCAACGACGATGAAGTAAATATAATGTCGGCCATGCTAGCAAAACGCATGGGGGCACAAAAAACCATGGTGCTTATTCAACGAGGTGCTTACGTTGATTTAGTGCAAGGCGGTGAAATTGATATTGCCATTTCACCACAACAAGCGACTATTTCTGCGTTACTTACACACGTGCGCCGTGGTGATATTGTAAACGTGTACTCATTGCGTAAAGGGGCTGCAGAAGCCATAGAAGCAGTGGCCCATGGTGATGAAAATACATCTAAAGTAGTGGGTCGCGCGATTGCTGATATTAAATTGCCAGCAGGCACCACAATAGGTGCAATTGTACGTAATGACGATGTACTGATTGCCCACGATGACACGATAATTCTATCAGGCGATCATGTAATTATGTTCTTAATTGATAAGAAGCACATTAACGTGGTTGAAAAGTTATTCCAAGTTAGCGCAATTTTTCTATAATTAAACTGCTTGAGTTAAGTAATCAACAAGCACAAAAAAGCCGCTGACTATTAAGCGGCTTTAGTGGAGTATGATGGGGTAATACTTATTGTACTTTTGCAAACTCTTCTTTAGAAAGCTCACCATTTCCGTCAGTATCTAAGTCATCAAAAATATTCATGAGTTGTTTATTTGCAGCCGCTTCCTGCTGGCTAATTACACCGTCACCATTACTATCAAAAGAGGCAAAGTCTACTGCTGCGTATGCCGCTGATGATGAAGCTAATACTAAAATCGCTAGCGTTGTATTTAATGCTTTCATAATAAGTCTCCTTAAAGAGGGAAATCCTTTTCTGAGATCCCTGTGCAATGAAAAAAGTTAAAAATTAAAAGTTTGCAAACTCAGCTTTAGAAAGCTCACCATTGCCGTCAGTATCAAGCTCAGTAAATGCGGCGGTTAAATCAGCGTTTACAGCAGCTTCGCTTTGACTAATAACCCCATTACCGTCGGCATCAAGTGTGTCAAAGTCGCTAGCGGCAAAGGCTGCTGATGAAGAAGCTAGCGCGATAAGTGCGAATGTTTTGTGTAATGTTTTCATAATTTAATCCTTCAAAATGTAATGCTTTGTGCTATTGGAAATGTCAGGCTATTACCGTCCTTGTCATTCTTTTTCATAGGCTCCCTTGCCTACTTAGGTTGTCTTTGGCAACTCAGAATATGCCTAGCCTTAGCTTATGCTTTAGAAAATTCTGCTTTTGATAGCTCACCGTTTTGGTCTGTATCAAGCTCTGAGAACATGCTCATTAGCTTTGCATCAACTGATGCTTCACTTTGGCTAATAGCGCCGTTACCGTCGGTATCAAGCGTGTCGAAGTCGCTGGCTGCGAAGGCAGCTGATGAAGAAGCCAATGCGATAAGTGCGAATGTTTTGTGTAATGTTTTCATAATGAGTATTCCTTAAAATCGTTTAAATAATGTGGGAGGTTAAGCTCCCAAAACGTTAATTGCTTAAGATTATGCTTTAGAAAATTCTTCTTTTGATAACTCACCGTTTTGGTCAGTATCAAGCTCAGAAAACATGCTCATTAGCTTTGCATCTACTGATGCTTCGCTTTGACTGATTGCGCCGTTGCCGTCAACGTCTAGCGTGTCAAAGTCGCTTGCTGCAAAAGCCGCTGATGAAGAAGCTAATGCGATAAGTGCTAAAGTTTTATTAATGCTTTTCATAATCAATCTTCCTTCAAAGTTTATGTTTTATGCGATTAAGTGTTTTACTTTAAATCACGTTTCGTTCAATACAGCCTGACTATTACAACTTCGATGCCAACAATATAAAAACCATAATTTTCAATAAATTAACCTGTACCTAGCTGAAAATGGCGCTATTCAACTCGTTATTTTGTTGCTTTTTAGCAACAGTAGATGAGGCAATAAAATTAAAACATTAAAAATCAGCGAGTTGAGTTTAAGGAAAACACCACACAGTCGATTAGCAACCGCTAAAAAAGAGGGTTAATTAAACAAAAAGGAAGGTGAGTTGAGATTTATTTTGTTATAAATAAAAAACTACAATTAAAAAATAGATTTAAGTTACTGTTTTTAAATAGTTTAAAAAATAAATTTTACATAGCGTTTAAAACAAACAGCCGCACAAGGCTATTTGTTGCAAAATGACGAAATCATGAAATCGCAGGAGCCTGCTGATATTTATATTAGAAGCTTGTTCAACTTGATAACAGACCCTAAGCTATTTCAACTTCAAGCGCGCTTGGGTCAATGAAATGATCCCCCATTAGTGTTTTCATTTGCTCTTCACTGGCAAATAATCGAATTCCGCAACAGATACCGTTAGCATGTTTTTTTACACTGCAGATTTGTCCCTCATGCTGAGTATCGCCATCAAATACAACCGTACAGCGCATATCTTTTAGCTCATCGAGTTCTTGAGTAGTTTTAATATCAAACATAACACCGGTGAGAGAAATGTCTTTTATCACCCCTTCAAAGGGCGGTTGCTCTTCGGTTAATTTTAACTTAGCAGGAAACAATGTGGGTATGCGTGCTTGTGAGCGAAGCGCAAACAACTGTACTTGTGAAGGGTATTGAATAAACAATAATTTAGCTGGATGAGAGGCTACAGACATAAGTTGCTGACGAAACGCAATGATGTGCCCACCACTGCCCTCTATAAGCGCTCTTACTACCACCATAACCCCATCTCGCAAGTAATCACTTGCCATGGGGAGCCGCTTAGCGCTGGGATAGTTTAAAATAATAAATTTGTTTTCTAATAAACCAATAAACTCCGTTTTTACACGTCGGCTACTGGTTGGCGTGAGTATTTCTACATCGACTATGCCACCTGTGACGATTTGGTTTAACTTTTCCAAATTGGTTTTTTGCATAGTTCCTTCCTAATATTTAAAACCTTATCCACGCCAAAATGTTGGGGTAAATAGCACTAATAATGTAAATATCTCTAACCGGCCGAATACCATAGCTACTGTTAATATCCATTTAGCGGCATCGCTAATAGCACCATAATGAGAGGCTACGTCACCCAAACCTGGGCCCAAGTTATTAAGGCAGGCTGCTGTCGCAGAGAATGCGGTAATGTTGTCTAACCCTGTGCCCATTAACGCTAACATTATAATAATAAAGACTAGTGCATAAGCTGAGAAAAAGCCCCATACCGCTTCAACTACTTTGTCAGGTAAGGCTTTACGCCCGAGTTTTATTGAATATATAGCTCGGGGATGGACTAAGCGGTTAAGCTCGCGCACCCCTTGCAAGTACAACAAAAACACACGAACAACTTTCATACCACCACCGGTAGAACCCGCACAGCCGCCAATAAAGCTCGAAAAAATAAGTAAAATAGGTAAAAACAACGGCCAAGCTGAAAAGTTATCTGTGGCAAACCCTGCAGTACTACTAATAGACACCGCTTGAAACAACGCCTGATCGAGAGTTTCATCACCATTTGCATAAACATCATGAGACGAAAGCACAGTAAAGCAAATTACCACCAGCGCTAACTGAATACACAAGAATACTTTAAATTCAGGGTCGCGAATGTACACACTAATATTACGACTCGCTACAGCGGCATAATGTAGTGAAAAGTTAATGGCGGCTATAATTAAAAAGAACACACAAATAAAGTTAATTACAGGGCTATCAAAATGCCCCATAGACGCGTCATAAGTAGAAAAACCACCAATAGCAACCGTAGAAAAGGCATGGCATATGGCGTCAAACCAGTTCATGCCAGCGCTCCAATACGCCAAGGTACACGCAAGTGTAATAGATACGTAAATATACCAAAGGTGTTTAGCGGTGTCGGCTATACGCGGGGTCATTTTGGAGTCTTTTACTGGGCCTGGAATTTCAGCGCGATACAACTGCATCCCACCCACGCCAAGCATTGGCAGTATGGCTACTGCTAATACAATGATCCCCATTCCACCAAACCACTGTAATTGTTGGCGATAAAATAATACCGATTTAGGCAAGTACTCAATGCCAGTTAATACGGTCGCCCCTGTGGTAGTTAAGCCTGAGAAAGCTTCAAACACCGCATCGGCCAAAGAGAGGTTGGGTTCTTGTAAAAATATCAGCGGTAATGATGCAAATGCCCCTAGCACCAGCCAAAACAAAACCACTATTAAAAAGCCTTCCCGTGCTTTTAAATCACCATGCTCATGCCTATTTGGGTAGTAAGCCATTAAGCCAATAATAACGCTAAATATAAAGGCTAAAACAAACGGCACCCCCCCACCATCTTTATAAATTAAAGACACGAGTGCTGGTGGCACCATTGTAATACTAAATAGCGCGACCAGTTGGCCAAGAATTTTTATGATGGTACGAAATTGCATTGAGCGTATCGCTTTTTTATTAGTAAATTAAAATAACTACTGTATGACTCGAAAATTTAATCTTTACTGATTAAATGGGATGGATGTAAGACTATTACTCTTTGATTGTTAACTCAACTGCGCCGTGGCTTAAATCAAAAATATCTTTGCATGCTTGTTGTGCTTGGCGGCTATCAATAGTAATACTCCACTCAATATTTGCCGTAAACTGCTTTTCAATATTAAGTACCTGAAAGTTGGTTTTTAAGTGCTGCTCTATTGCGCCTTGCATACTGTATTCACTAAAGCCAATCAGCTCAATGCTGGGTACTTTTACCACGGTTTGTAATTTTGCTAAGGCATTATTAAGTGAACCACCATAAGCACGAACTAACCCACCAGTGCCAAGCTTTATCCCACCAAAATACCGTGTTACCACAGCGGTTACTTCACCTAAGCCAGAACCCACCAGCACGTTGAGCATAGGTTTACCAGCGGTGCCATTTGGCTCTCCATCGTCAGAAAAACCATAAACATGGCTTCCGCCAGGATTGCCCGCAACATGCGCCCAACAATTATGGCGTGCATCACTGTATTTTTCTTCAATATTTTTAATAAAGGCTTTGGCTGAGTTTAAATCGGGCGTGTGGCCTATATGCACAATAAAGGTACTTTTTTTAATTTCTTCTTGATGAAAAACATCGTCGGCTGGGTATTTATATTCTGACATAGCGCTTACTTGGCTGTTAAATTAAAAATGGGGCCAACAGGCCCCTTTCGTGAATAATATAAACTTTTATTAGTTAAATATTAGTCGAGCAATAAATCACGCGTCATATTCTCTAGGCTGTCTTCGTGAACAATAATATTATCTTCAATACGAATGCCGCCAAATGGTTTAAACGCTTCTACTTTTTCCCAGTTAATAAACTGCTTATTGTCTGTTTGTGCTAAATCACCCAACAAAGAGTCAATAAAGTACAAACCTGGCTCAATGGTAAACACTTGGTTTTTCTCAATTAAGCGAGTGCAGCGTAAAAATGGATGACCTTCTGGTGGTGCCTGATGTGCACCAGTTTCATCACGCATAAAGCCACCTACATCATGTACCTGTGCACCTAAATGATGCCCTAAGCCATGAGGGAAGAAGGTTGAGGTAATTTGACGCTCAACAATTTCCGCAGCCGGAAGTTTAACAATATCAAAATCACTTAATAACTGTGCAATGCGGTTGTGGCAGTCAATATGCAGCTCGCCATACAGTACACCTGGTTTTAAGCTTTTGCCTAACTCAATTTGATGCGCCGTCATTGCTTTAACTAAATCAGCAAACTCGCCTTGCTTTTTAAAGTCGTAGGTACGTGTAATATCTGCAGCGTAACCATTAAAGTTAGCGCCCGCATCAATTAAAAATGAATTGTGCGTTTGTGGTGCTTTTGGCTCAAAATGCGTGTAATGCAAAATAGCGCAATTTTCGTTAAGGGCCACAATGTTGCCATACGGCATTTCATTTTCGCTTTGACGCGTTGCCATTAAGTACGCTTGCTGAATATCAAACTCGCTACCACCATTAAAAAACGCATCACGCGCCGCTTTGTGGCCATCTACTGCAATACGGTTCGCATTACGTAAACACTCAAGTTCATATTGCGTTTTATAAGCTCGGTGATAATGAATGTAGTTAAGTACTGGCTCAGGATTCATAATGCTAAAACCAAGTGCTTGTGCTACTTCTAGGTATTCACCTATGTAAGCAAATTTAGCTTTGTCATAAGGAAGTAGCTTTTCAACCTGATCAGGTTGTAATAACAATTCAATATCGAAGTACTCAGCCCAAAAATCTCTAGGCTCATCAGGTACTTTATGCCAAAAATCAATTGGACGATAAAAAATAAGCTTTGGCTTATCACTGCCATTTACCACAATCCAGCAATGCGGATTATCAATAACCGGTAACCACGCTTTAAAATGAGGGTTAACTTTAAATGGGTAATACATATCATCTAAAAATTGGCGCTTAGCTTGGCCTGAATGAATGACTAATCCTTCTAACCCTTCTTGCTCACAAATAGTACGTATACGCTGCTGCAATGTTGCAATATGTTCGGCGTATAAAACGGCTAATTTTTCCATAATAAACCCATCTGTTAAATTTAACTTGCTTTGAGTCTACCACTTATACACAAAGCGCTCAAAAAAGAGGGATACTTACTGTGTAAATATCCCTCTGTGGTTGTAGATTTATTTTTACTATCCGCCCATCGTCATTTCTAATATGGGGGCTAGAAGGTTTCCCTCTCGACCAAGGCGAGTATGATAAACCTGCCGATAAGCAAATACATTTTTTACATAATCTCGGGTTTCTCTATAAGGAATAAGTTCAACCCATAGCTCAGCCGGCATTGCTTCTTCTGGTAACCAACGCTTAATACGATGATACCCAGCGTTATAAGATGCTGTAGCTAACACCTCATTGCCGTGGTTTTTCTTTTTTAAATACTGTAAATAACGAGTCCCGAGACGAATGTTGGTTTTTGGTTGATACAAACGACGATTAGAAACCGTGCCTTTATTAATATACTTTGCCGTACTCGGTAATAGCTGCATTAACCCGCGTGCATTTGCATGAGAGCGCGCATCAGGCGCAAATGAGCTTTCGCGACGTGCAATTGCAATACTCCAAGTTAGGTCAATTTTGCTTCGCTTGCTGTAACGCTCAAACATTTCTTGAAATGCAAAAGGGAAACGTAAATCCACATAATCCCATGCTTTTATTTTTGCTAAGGTGAATATAGTGCTATCAAACCAATCCAGCTCGGCTGCAAGTACCGACGCAGCTAATTTTTCATCATCAGCTGAGGTATCAGTTAAATAATTCCACTCGCGTCGAGCGGCAGTAAAGCGCTCTAATTCATACAGGGCTTTGGCACGCTTAAAGCCTGGCGCATTACTCACTCTTGTTACTAAAGCTTGATTTACATTAACGGGCAACTCATTTAAATCAACCGGTATGCCCAAACGTGCAGCGGCTAAAAAGCCGTAATAATCACGATTAGCGGCCACTTTAGTCCAAATTGCCTTGGCTTTTTCATGATCTGCGCGTTTGTCATAACTATAAGCAAGCCAATACTGTTGCCCTAAGCTAAGGTTTTGTTTACCGGTAAAGAACGCTGCAATTCCCTCCCAATCTTGGGTTTTGAGTAGATTAGCTAACTGCCATTGCATTAATTTACGATCTTGTCGCTCTTTGGGTACTTTATTTAAATAGAAGCTAGCTTGGCTATGCCCGCTCGACGCCAACGAAAGCGCAAAGGCATAATATACATCCGCTTTTTCATCATCAGTGTAATCAAATAAACCCTCAATTTTTTGCCATGCCTTTAATGCCAACTCTTTATCACGCCAAATTAAACGCTTAATACCATAAAGGGCTATTTCACCTTCTTTTACTGTTTTGCGCTTATAACGATATAACCCCGCCGCTGCACTTGGGTCACGTCTTACTTTTGAGTATAAATCGGCTAAGTAACGCTCATTGGCTGGCAACAATGTTTTTAAATAAGGCAGTAAACGATAAGACCCCCCTTGCGCCGCTAAAGTGACACGCTGCCAAACAACATCGGGCGTTAAATAACCATCTTGACGCCAGCGTTTAAAAAGGCCATCGCATTCACTTGGCTGCGACTCACCCACTGTCCATAAGTCGGTTACCTGATTGAGTATTGCTTTTTTAGGCGCACCAAGATCAAGCTGAAAAGTAAGGTGGATACAAGTAAGCTCACTGTCTGAGGTTTCACGGTAGTTTTTAATAAACGCTGCTTTTTGATTTCTGCGTTTTAAATAGTTTAACCATGCTTTACGCACTGGCCACTCTAATGGCGTATGTTCATAAATAGTGAGAAAATTTTCTATCTCTGTTTGATGGGCTAAGCTGGGGTAACGTTCCCAATATGCTTTTTCAACATACGGTTTAAGCGGATGAGATAATGAATCAACCGCTTCTTTAAAGTTTTGATAATTGCCATAGCGCGCCTGTTTCTCAGCGTCTAAGAATGCATCAATATCAGTATTCGCGTTGGCAGAGGGGAAAGAGAAAAATAAAGTCGCTGCCGCTACGCTTAATAAGTATTTTTTCATAATGTCCTTTAGGGCATAGTAACCTTCAAGGCTGACAAAGTGTGGCTAAGGGTAAGTAAACAACAGCACATACACAGCGGTACTATTTATTCTAATAAAACCCAAGCTATGAACACCAAGACAGCGCAATAAAATGAATAAAGAAAACTTTCAAACCCACCTTAGCACCAAACCAGCTATATTTTAACCAGACGTTTGTAACCAAGATAAATTTTTCGTTGCATTTTTAATTTAAAGCAAGCACACTGGTCTGAATATGAACTCATCGTACCAGTCTTAGTTCATCAACTAGGGAGAATAATAATGTTATATAAAAGCGATTCCTTTGAAGTTAGCTTCGTGAAGGAAAACATCGCCGAGTTTAAGTTTTGTGCTACAGGTTCTGTAAACACATTATCTCAACAAACTCTTTCAGATTGTGCGGCAGCATTAAAAGAATTAGCCGCTAACGCTGATATTAAAGGCATGATTTTTACCAGTGATAAAGACCACTTTATTATTGGTGCCGATATCTTCGAATTTTTACCTACTTTTACTAAACCTGAAGCAGAATTAGTAACGTGGATCAAAAATGCAACTGACGTTTTTGATGCAATTGAAGATTTACCATTCCCAACACTAAGTGTTATAAACGGCTTGGCGCTTGGCGGCGGCTGTGAGTGGGCACTTGCTACCGATTATCGTGTTGCTAGTGACTCAGCAAAAATGGGTTTACCAGAAGTTAAATTAGGCATAATGCCTGGATTTGGCGGTACAGTGCGCCTTCCGCGCATTATTGGTGCCGATAACGCGATGATGTGGATCACCACAGGTAACGAAAATCGCGCTGCTGACGCCCTAAAAGTAGGTGCATTTGACGCGGTAGTTAGTGCCAACAAACTACAAGAGTCAAGTATAGCAACATTAGAATTAGCGATTGCTGGCAAGTTAGATTGGCAAGCAAAACGCGCTATAAAATTACAACCGCTTAAATTAAACCGTGTTGAGCAAGGCATGAGCTTTGCAATGGCAGAAGGTATGGTAATGGGTAAAACCAAAGGCCACTATCCTGCTCCAGTTATGGCAGTTCGCACTATTAAAGCAGCAGCAAACAGCTCACGCGCTGAAGCAATGGCAATTGAAAATGCCAACTTTGCAAAACTAGCACGTACTAGTGAAGCTGCTGCTCAAACGGGTATCTTTTTAGCGGATCAATACATCAAAGGTAAAGCACGTAAATTTGCTAAACACAGCGATGTAGAAATTAAACAAGCGGCAGTATTAGGCGCAGGTATTATGGGTGGCGGTATTGCATACCAGTCTGCTTATAAAGGCACACCAATCATAATGAAAGACATCCAACAGGATGCGCTAGATTTAGGTATGGGTGAAGCATCTAAACTATTAGGTGCAAAAGTGAAGCGCGGCCACATGCCGATGGAAAAAATGCTAGCAACGCTTAGCAAAATCAAACCAACGCTTAACGATGCAGACCTACAAAACGCCAACATCATTGTTGAAGCCGTAGTAGAAAACCCTAAAGTGAAGCAAGCCGTACTTGCTGATCTTGAAAAGAATATGCCAGAAGGCACGGTACTGACGTCAAACACATCGACTATTTGTATCGACCTACTTGCAGAAGCGCTTGAAAAGCCAGAAAACTTCTGTGGTATGCACTTTTTCAATCCAGTACCAAAAATGCCATTAGTTGAAATTATCCGTGGTGCAAAAACCTCAGATAAAACGATTAATGCCGTGGTTGATTACGCACTTAAACTAGGTAAATCACCGATTGTTGTTAATGATTGCCCAGGCTTTTTTGTAAACCGTGTTTTATTCCCTTACTTTGCTGGCTTTAGCAAATTAGTGGTTGAAGGCGCTAACTTTGCAAAAGTAGATAAAGTAATGGAAAACGTATTTGGCTGGCCAATGGGCCCGGCGTACCTGCTTGATGTTGTAGGTATTGATACGGCTTATCATTGTACTGGCGTAATGGCAGATGGTTTCCCTGAGCGTATGGCACGTGCAGATAAAGACCCAGTGACTGTTTTTGCTAACGAAAAACGTTTTGGTCAAAAGAACAAAGCAGGTTTCTACAAGTACGAAACAGATCGTCGCGGTCGTCTTAAAAAATCACATGACCAAACAGCGATTGAACTACTTGCACCAATTACAGACGCACCAAAAGAATTTGATAAACAAGAAATCATTGACCGTTGTATGATCCCAATGATCAACGAAGTGCTACTATGTTTACAAGAAGGCATTGTGGCTTCTCCTCAAGAAGCTGATATGGCACTTGTATACGGTGTTGGTTTCCCTCCATTTAGAGGCGGCGCGTTCCGTTACTTAGATCAAACAGGTTTAGCTAACTTTGTAGCAACTGCTGACAAATACGCTCACCTAGGTGCGATTTACCAAGTATCAGAGCAAACTCGCAAGTGGGCTGAAGAAGGCCGTGTTTTCTATAAGGTGGAAGGTTAATATCATGAATAATCCAGTAATTGTAGATTGTATCCGCACACCAATGGGTCGCTCAAAGGGCGGCGTATTCAAGCACAAACGTGCGGAAGACTTAAGCGCTCATTTAATGAAAGGCTTATTAGAACGTAATCCGGCAGTTGACCCTGCGTCAATTGACGATATTTATTGGGGCTGTGTACAGCAAACATTAGAGCAAGGCTTTAACGTTGCACGTAACGCATCTCTACTTGCGGGCATTCCACATTCAGTGCCAGCAACCACAGTTAACCGTTTATGTGGCTCATCAATGCAAGCATTGCATGACGCTGCTCGCGCAATTATGACTGGCGCTGGCGACACATACCTAATTGGTGGTGTTGAGCACATGGGTCACGTACCTATGACTCACGGTAACGACTTTCACCCTGGCCTAGCTACATCAATTGCACAAGCATCAGGCTCTATGGGTTTAACCGCTGAGTACCTTGCAACACTTCACGGTATTAGCCGTGAGCAACAAGATGAATTTGCTTACCGCTCGCATCAACGTGCACATGCTGCAACAGTTGAAGGCCGTTTCCGCCGCGAAATTTTAGCAATGGAAGGTCACGATGCTGACGGTTCACTTATTCTTGTTGAAGATGATGAAGTAATTCGTCCAGAAACAACGGTTGAAGGTTTATCGCAGCTACGTCCAGTATTTAACCCTGCTACGGGTTCTGTTACTGCGGGCACATCTTCTGCACTTTCTGACGGCGCATCAGCCATGTTAGTAATGAGCGAAGAAAAAGCAAAAGAACTGGGCTTACCAATTCGTGCACGTATTCGCGCTATGGCTGTTGCCGGTTGCGATCCATCAATCATGGGTTACGGCCCAGTACCTGCAAGTAAAAAAGCATTGGCACAAGCCGGTATTACCATTGATGACATCGACGTAGCTGAACTTAACGAAGCATTCGCAGCACAATCACTACCTGTGCTTAAAGACTTAGGCTTAGCTGATGTAGTTGACGAAAAAGTTAACTTGAATGGCGGCGCTATCGCACTTGGTCACCCTCTGGGCTGTTCGGGTTCACGTATTAGCACCTCGCTTATTCACTTAATGGAAGACAAAAACGCAAAATACGGTTTAGCAACTATGTGTATTGGTTTAGGCCAAGGCATTGCCACTGTATTTGAACGTGTTCAAGACTAATTAGTATTGAATATGTAAAACCATCTTGGTGATTAAAAGGCGAGCTAGCGCAAGTTAGTTCGCCTTTTTTATGCCACCAGCTTTTGCAGGTTTAAAATGAATAATGTGATCGGGTGCATTAAACTTATTTCAGATTATCTATTAATAAGTTGAGCTGTTTTGTTATACGTAAAATAGTTAACCAACAGCTTTATTTACGCTAAACTACCCGACCTAACCAAGCCGCGACTATTTTTACAGGTAATTTTTATGAGCTTTGATAACCCCGATCACCAATTAGATGCCATCGGCCTTCGTTGCCCAGAGCCTGTGATGATGGTACGCGCTGCGATTCGTAAAATGAGCGATGGTGAAACACTGCTTATTATTGCCGACGACCCTTCAACCACCCGCGATATTCCCAGCTTTTGTACCTTTATGGACCACACGCTGGTGGCTAAAGAAGTTGAAGAGTCACCGTATAGATATGTGGTGAAGAAAGGGTTGTAAGCTTGTTTATATATTTACTAAAGCCAATATGCTTAAGAGTAAAGCTATAGAGAACAAAACCACACATGAAAACATGGAGGACTTTTTTGAAAAATAAAAACCCTCCATCATATTATTTTCACCTTTAACTGCTGATAGTTTTAATATACCACCGAATGCAAATAATCCACCCAGAATAAACAAAACTATTGAACCTGATATTGACCATATATAACAAAGCATAGCCATCCCAAATGTTAGTAATGGGATCAAGAAAAAGACATAATGGCCTGTTTCGCCCAGCCCTTTAAAAATGAATGCGTTCAATTTTTTGTCGTTCTTTAATCCTACTGTTAGCAAGGTATTCCAAATTAAACTTAATCCAAATAGATAAATAGATATACCCATCAAACCTTTATCAACATGTGAAAAGCTAGGTAGTGCTAAAAAATAAGCGAAACTTGCTCCTGCAGCTATCGAGTAATTAATCCAATTTTCATCATTTATCTTCTCAGATCCCACTAGAAATTTCCTTATAAATAATATTAATTTATACTTACTATTTAGATAACGGCTGAAATATAAAGAAAAAATTACTTCTTAGTTATCGTTACTTGCGGCTTATCGTAGTCACTAAAATCAATGCTGACTATGTACGACCCTTTGATTGCGGGTGTGTAACTAAAGTAGTTGTAAATAGTGCTGCAATCGGCGCGCGTTGACTGGCCAAGTGTTAGGCTTTGCCCTGATGGCTGTGAATCGCTGTAGCCACAGTTAAAGCCTTCACTAAAGTCCGCATCCGCTATTTTAAATTCGTACACTTTGCCTGGGGTCGAAAATTTAACTTGAGCTTGATAAAGCGCAGGGCCGACTTGTTTAAATTGATATTGAGGTTCTGCATCCCATAATGTGAAATCCCCTCTTAAATAAATACTGCGATCCAATTCTTGCTGCGGCAACACGTCGTTAATCGAAATTTGGCTGGTACAGGCCGTAAGTAAACCAGCCATTGCTAACGTTAAAATTCGTTTTATAGAGATCATCATTTGTATCCTTTGCATACAGTGAATACTAAAAAGCCAGCATAATGCTGGCTTTTTAAATAGCTATAAGCTGTTATTTTTGTAATACAGAAATATCTGCAATTTCTAAAAATAACCCGCTAAGCTGGCTTAAAAGCGCAAGACGGTTTTGCTTAACAGCTTCATCGTCAGCCATTACCATGACATTGTCAAAAAAGTTATCAACACTCTCACGAATGCCTGCTAATTGGCTCAATGCCTCTTGGTAGTTTCCATCGCTGTACAGTGGTGCTAAATCAGTGGCAAATTTTGCAACTTGCGAAGCCAATACTTTTTCAGCATCATCACTGAGTAAGCTCTGATCGACATTGCCTTGGCTTGTAATGTCATTCTTAGCCAGAATATTACTTACACGCTTATTAGCCGCTGCAAGCGATTCTGCGGCGTCTAATGTACGGAAATGACTTACGGCTTTAACTCGGCGATCAAAGTCAACAGGCTTCGTTGGACGACGCGCTAGTACGGCTTGAATCACATCTACTTCAATGCCTTCGTCTTGATACCAAGCACGGAAGCGCCCTAGCATAAAGTCAAACACATCCGTTGATACATTTAGGTTAGTCAGCTTTTCACCAAACAAGGTTTGTGATTTAGCAACCAGGTCTAAAATATCAAGCGGTAGCTGTTTTTCTACCATGATACGTAATGCACCAATAGCAGCACGACGAAGTGCAAATGGGTCTTTATCACCTTTTGGTGCTTGGCCTATGCCAAAAATACCCACCAGCGTATCAAACTTATCGGCAATGGCGACTGCACAACTGATCACATTAGTTGGTAAGTTATCACCGGCAAAACGTGGCATGTATTGTTCGTTTTGTGCCACTGCAACTTCTTCTGCTTCACCATCGTGACGCGCGTAATGCATTCCCATTACACCTTGTACGTCGGTAAATTCCATTACCATTTCGGTCATTAAGTCTGTTTTACTTAATAAGCCTGCACGCGCTGCTAGCTCTTTGTCGGCACCAAGTTGCTCGGCAATGTAACCAGCTAGTTCACTAATACGCTGTGACTTGTCTTTAAGCGTACCAAGTTGTTTTTGGAACAATACACTATCAAGAGATTCTAAACGGCTTTCTAATGTTTTCTTTTTATCTGTTTCAAAGAAGAACTGCGCATCGGCTAAACGCGGGCGCACTACTTTTTCGTTACCAGAAATAACTACACTAGGATCTTTACTTTCGATGTTAGAGACAAACAAAAACTTATTTAAAAGTTTGCCGTCTTGATCTAATAACGGAAAGTATTTCTGATCGTCTTTCATGGTGTAAATAAGCGCTTCAGCAGGTACATCTAAAAATGCTTCTTCAAATGTGGCTGTTAGCGTTACTGGCCATTCTACCAATGAAGTAACTTCTTCAAGTAAGTCTTCATCCATAGCAACAACGGCATTAACTGCTTTGGCTGCATCTTCTATTTGCGCGCGAATCTGTGCTTTACGCTGTTCGTAGTCAGCAACAACGTAAGCTGATTTAAGTACATCAAACACATCATCAGCATGATCAATGCTAATTTTTTCAGGGTGATGAAAACGATGACCTTGCAGTTGATTACTCACTTGCTTACCAAGAATTTCACCCTCAACCAGTTCACTACCGAATAAAATAGTTACGGTATGCACAGGGCGAATAAATTGTGTTTTATTCGCACCCCAACGCATTGGTTTAGGGATAGGTAACTTAGCGAGTGCTTTGCTTATAGCGTCGGTCATTAACGTTTTGGTTTCTTGCCCTGCTACTTTAGCAATGTGCAATAACCATGCGCCTTTATCTGTTTCTAGTGTTTGCGCATCTTTTACTTCAATACCACAACCACGAGCCCAACCCATGGCTGCTTTAGTTGGGTTACCCTCAGCATCAAAAGCGGCTTTAGTTGCAGGGCCACGTTTTTCAACTTCTTTGTCTTGTTGTTTAGCTTCAAGTGCTTTTACTTGTAAACCTAAACGACGTGGCGATGCATACCAGTTCACACCTTGGTGACCTAGTTCTAGACTTTCTAATTCTGCTGTTAAGTTTGCAGCAAAGGCTTCGGCTAATTTACGAAGTGCTTTTGGTGGCAACTCTTCGGTGCCAATTTCTACTAATAAATTTTCTGCTGACATGCTTACTTATCCTTACACAGCGGGAAACCAAGTGCTTCACGTGCATCGTAATAACTTTGTGCACACGCTTTTGATAACGCACGAACGCGTAAAATATAACGTTGACGCTCAGTTACTGAAATAGCATGACGTGCGTCTAATAAGTTAAATGCGTGCGATGCTTTCATTACTTGCTCGTAGGCTGGTAATGGTAGGCTTGCTTCAATTAGCTTTTGGCTCTCAGCTTCACATTTATCAAACTGTTCAAATAAGTCGGCTACGTTTGCATGTTCAAAGTTATAGGTTGATTGCTCAACTTCATTTTGATGGAACACATCACCGTAAGTTACGCGCCCAAATGGACCGTCAGCCCATACTAGGTCGTAAATGCTATCTACGCCTTGAATGTACATTGCTAAACGCTCTAGGCCGTAAGTAATCTCGCCCGTTACCGGTGAGCATTCTAAACCGCCCACTTGCTGGAAGTAGGTAAACTGCGTTACCTCCATGCCATTTAACCAAATTTCCCAACCTAGGCCCCACGCACCTAATGTAGGTGATTCCCAGTTATCTTCTACAAAGCGAACTTCGTCAGTTAGGGTATCAATACCTACAGCAGCTAAAGAACCTAAGTAAAGCTCTTGAATATTTTCTGGAGATGGTTTTAACACAACTTGGAATTGGTAGTAATGTTGTAAGCGGTTTGGGTTCTCACCGTAACGGCCATCGGTAGGACGACGACACGGTTGAACGTATGCGCTCGACATCGGCTCTGGGCCAATTGATTTTAAAAATGTTTGCGGGTGAAATGTCCCTGCGCCCACTTCCATGTCAAGTGGTTGAATAATGACACAGCCTTGCTGTGCCCAATAATCCTGTAAAGCCAGGATCAAACCTTGAAAGGTTTTAACGTCATATTTTTGCATATTTGGCTTTTTACTATCTGAGAAGTAGCGTGAAAATTACCCTCAGTATACCTTGTGCACACTCAGGTTTTAAGCAGTTTGTGCGTTTGAAAAAATAAAAAAGGAGCCTAAGGCTCCTTTTTTGTGATTACGATAATGTTTTATACGTCTAAGTTAACCACACGCAGTGCGTTCGTTTCAATAAACTCACGACGCGGCTCAACTTGATCGCCCATTAAAGTGGCAAATAATTGATCCGCTGCAACAGCATCTTCAATTGTTACTTGCAACATACGGCGTGCGCTAGGATCCATGGTGGTTTCCCAAAGCTGATTTGGATTCATTTCACCCAGTCCTTTATAGCGTTGAATGTAGATCCCGCGCTTAGACTCTGCGATCAACCATTCCAATGCATCCACAAAGTTATCAACAGGTTTTGTTTTCTCACCACGTTGGATATATGCACCCTCTGTGATGATATTAGCAATGTTTTTACCTGTTACAGCAATGCGTTGGTAGTCTCTTGATGTAATAAAGTCATAATGAAGTACGTGTGCTTTATCCACACCATGCTGACGAATATTCACAACTGGATAATACAAGTTACGCTCTGTATCGTGCTCAGTTCCCGCATGGAAAATAGTTGCATCTTCATCACGTTCAATTAAGTCATCAACCAGCTCTTTAGTCCAAGCAATTACCTTAGCTTCGTCTGAAAGGTCTTCTTTTTTCAGCTCACTTTGGTAAATCAAACGGTTCATAACTGTGTTCGGATACTTACGCTTTAAGCGCTCGATAACTTTAACCGTGTTTTGATAATCGTGAACAATTGACTCTAATGCTTCACCATCAACCGCTTCAGCACTATCACTAGTGTACAGTGCTGCATTGCTTAGCGCTAAAGATGTAAGGTAATCAACTAATGCTGGATCATCTTTAATATAACGCTCTTGCTTGCCTTTTTTCACTTTATAAAGTGGAGGCTGAGCAATATAAATGTACCCACGTTCAACAATTTCCGGCATTTGACGATAGAAGAATGTTAGTAGCAAAGTACGAATGTGAGAACCATCCACGTCGGCATCGGTCATGATTATGATACGGTGATAACGTAATTTCTCAGGGTTATATTCGTCACGGCCAATACCACAACCTAGTGCAGTAATTAGCGTTGCCACTTCTTGTGAAGAAAGCATTTTATCAAAACGTGCTTTTTCTACGTTTAAGATTTTACCTTTAAGCGGAAGAATCGCTTGATTCTTACGGTTACGACCCTGCTTGGCTGAACCGCCAGCTGAGTCACCCTCCACTATATATAGTTCAGATTGGGCTGGATCTTTTTCTTGGCAATCCGCTAGTTTACCCGGTAAACCAGCTAAATCCATAGCACCTTTACGGCGGGTCATTTCACGTGCTTTACGGGCTGCTTCACGCGCGCGTGCTGCATCAATAATTTTGCCAACAACAATTTTAGCATCCATTGGGTTTTCTAATAAAAACTCAGTGAATTTTTCAGCCATGGCTTGCTCAACGGCAGACTTAACTTCACTAGATACTAGCTTGTCTTTTGTCTGTGATGAGAATTTAGGATCAGGAACTTTAACACTAACAACAGCCGTTAAGCCTTCACGAGCATCATCGCCCGTTGCGTTACTTGTTGTTTTAGCCTTTTTGTTAAAGCCTTCTTTTTCCATGTAGTTATTAAGCGTACGTGTTAGCGCAGATCTAAAACCGGCTAAGTGCGTACCACCATCACGTTGTGGAATGTTATTAGTAAAACAGTAAATGTTTTCTTGGAATGCATCATTCCATTGCATTGATACTTCTACACTAATACCGTCTTCTTCACGTTCGTGAGTAAAGTGGAATACCCCTTTGTGTACAGGCGTTTTATTACGGTTTAAGTATTCAACGAACGCTCTAATACCACCTTCGTATTTAAAATGGTCACTCTTATTTTCTTCGCGCTCATCATTTAAAATGATGCTCACACCTGAGTTCAAAAACGATAACTCGCGTAAACGCTTAGCTAAAATATCGTAATGGAAATCTAGGTTAGTAAACGTTTCTGCACTTGGCCAAAAACGTAACTCAGTACCGGTTGTTTCAGAATCACCAATAGCTGCAAGTGGTGCATCTGGAACACCCATAGTGTAAAACTGCTCGTAAAGTTTACCTTCACGACGAATAGTTAGTTTTAACTTTTCTGATAATGCATTTACTACCGATACACCAACACCGTGTAAGCCACCTGATACTTTATAAGAGTTATCATCAAACTTACCACCAGCGTGTAATACCGTCATAATAACTTCAGCTGCAGATACACCTTCTTCTTCATGTATAGAAGTAGGAATACCACGGCCGTTATCTCTTACAGATACCGAACCGTCTAAGTGAATTGTGACAAATATATCATCACAGTGACCGGCTAAGGCCTCATCGATAGAGTTATCAACGACCTCAAACACCATATGGTGTAAGCCCGTACCATCATCGGTGTCCCCTATATACATACCAGGACGCTTTCTTACTGCATCTAATCCTTTAAGTACTTTAATACTCGACGAATCATAATTCTCAGACATGGTTAATCCCACTTATCTTGTTATTAGGTTGCCATGTTTCACGTGGAACATTTTTAGTTCTCGTTTCATGGGTTCCACCACAGCAGAAATACTTTCAGATAAAATTGAAGAAATAAATATTTGAGAACTGCAATGAGTCAATAACTGACCCACTTTCTCTTTTGTATCTTCGCTTAGCTCTGAAGGTAAATCATCTATTAGCAATATAGATTGCTTATCTGTCTCTGACTCAATCAAACTATTTTGCGTTACTTTTAACGCATACAACAATAGCTTTAACTGCCCGCGTGAGAATACATTCTCAACACTGCTGCCAGCGACACTAAAACTAAAATCAGCCTTATGAGGGCCTTTACTAGTAAAGCCTTGGCGAGCATCTCGCTCAAAGCTTTGCTCTAACGCATCAGAAAGAGATTCGGTCTCCTTCCAGCCTGCATTAAAGCTAATTTCTAGATCACGTATTAGCGTTAATTCTGCACACATTTTATCAAAAAACTGCTGCTTAAACCTAGTTATATACGCGATTCTTAATTTATTTATTTGTTCAGCCAGTCTAACAAATTCTTTGTCCCAAAACTTGATTTGGTCAAAATAATTCTTAGGCTTAGATTTCAACAATGCATTGCGCTGTTTTAGCACTTTATTAAACGATTGCCATAAGAAAAAAAACTCATGTTCCACGTGGAACAAACCTAAGTCTAAAAACTTTCTGCGCTCTTTAGGGCCACCAAAAAATAATGAATAGCTTTCTGGTGTAATAACTTGAACTGGCATAAGTTGAGCAAGTTCAGATACTTTTCGACTCGCCTTACCCTGTATTTTTAAATTAGTTTCACCCGCTTGAGTTTTACTTATCCCTATTGGAATAGATAAATCGTGTAACGCTTTGCGGCCATGAATAACAAATTGATCTTGTTGATGGGCTATGATGCTTTTATGTTTAGAGGTTCGGAAAGATTTGCCGTGAGAAAGGTAATAAATAGCCTCTAAAAGGCTGGTTTTTCCGCTGCCGTTTTCACCATAAATTATATTAACGCCGTTAACTGGTTCTAGCGTCAGTGCCTCAATATTACGAAAATATTTGAGGCTCAAATGACTTAAGCTCATTATGTATTTATGATCTTATAAACGCATTGGCATAACAACGTACATAGCTTCTTCATCGCCGGCACCTTCTATAAGTGCACTACTGTTTGAATCGGCAAGGGTAAATAATACATCTTCGGTTTTTAATGTATTTAATACATCTAATACATAAGAGACATTAAAGCCTATTTCTAGGTCATCACCCTCGTACATTACTTCAACCACTTCTTCAGCTTGCTCTTGCTCTGGGTTGTTGGCTGTAATTTTTAATAAACCGTTTGATAAATTTAAGCGTACACCACGAAACTTTTCGTTCGATAAAATCGACACACGCTGAAAAGCATTACGAAGCCATTCACGATTCGCGGTAATGACCTTATCGCCACCGCGCGGTAAAACACGACGGTAATCAGGGAATCGACCATCAACTAATTTACTCGTAAAGGTAAATTCAATATCAATAATACGAATGTGGTTGGCACCAAACTGAATAGTTACCAGCTCTTGATCAGCAACCATTAGACGCATAATTTCTTGTACGCCTTTGCGCGGTATAATTAATTGGCGCTGTGTATTTAACGACTGACCTAGTTGTTTTTGTGCAATAGCTAAACGATGCCCATCAGTGGCAACTGTTTTTATATCGCTGTTATCAACTTCAAACGACATGCCGTTTAAGTAATAACGCACATCTTGGTTTGCCATTGAGAAGTGTGTGCTTTCAAGTAATTTACGTAATTCTAAACGCGTTAGTTGAAACTCAACTTCACCATCCCACTGCTCTAAATTAGGAAAATCTTCAGCAGCTAAAGTGGTCAATGAAAAACGACTTTTCCCACTGGTTAAAAGTAACTGATGGTCTTGCAAGCTTAAAGTAAGATCAGAACCATCCGGTAAACTTTTACAAATATCGAGTAATTTTTTAGCCGGTAATGTGAGTTTAGTATCGGCAACATCGTCACCTACAAATACACTCGCCACTAACTCAATTTCAAGGTCTGTCCCTGTCATTGAAAGCTGGCCATTTTCTACCACGAGCAATACGTTAGATAAAATAGGTAACGTATGCTTACGCTCAATGGCACCCGATACTTGTACCAATGGTTTTAAAAATTGTTCTCTTGATATTGTTATTTGCATAATAAAGTCAGCCCTAAGATGACAATGTTCTTATTAAGTTTTGGTAATCTTCTTTAATCTCGTGGCTTTCGTCACGTAATGATTTAACTTTTCGACACGCGTGCAGTACTGTTGTATGGTCGCGCCCACCAAAGGCATCCCCAATCTCAGGTAAGCTGTGATTAGTGAGTTCTTTAGATAGTGCCATGGCAACTTGGCGAGGCCTTGCTATAGAGCGGCTACGGCGCTTAGACAGTAAATCAGATACACGTATTCTATAGTATTCAGCAACCGTACGTTGAATGTTGTCTATGGTGACTAGTTTGTCTTGCAGCGCTAATAAATCACGCAGTGCTTCTTTTACAAAGTCGATAGAAATTGGGCGACCGGTAAAGTTTGCGTTAGCAATTACACGGTTTAATGCACCTTCAAGCTCACGTACGTTTGAACGTAATTTTTTCGCAATAAAAAATGCCACTTCATGCGGTAAGTTAATTTTACTTTGCTGGGCTTTTTTCATCAAAATAGCAACGCGTGTTTCAAGCTCTGGCGGCTCAATCGCGATGGTTAATCCCCAACCAAAACGAGATTTAAGGCGATCTTCAACCCCTTCAATCTCTTTAGGGTAACGGTCAGAGGTTAAAATAATTTGTTGGTTACCTTCTAATAATGCATTAAAGGTATGAAAGAATTCTTCTTGAGAACGTTCTTTATTAGCAAAAAATTGAATGTCATCAATCATTAATGCATCAACACTACGGTAATAACGCTTAAACTCTTCAATCGCATTATTTTGCAGTGCTTTAACCATGTCTTGAACGAAACGTTCTGAATGCATGTAAACAATTTTAGCATCGGGCTTATTGGCCATAATACCGTTGCCTACCGCATGTAATAAATGCGTTTTACCTAAGCCCGTACCACCGTAAATAAATACAGGGTTAAATGCAGAGCCAGGGTTGTCTGCTACCTGAGTGGCAGCCGCTTTTGCTAATTGGTTAGATTTACCCTCAACAAAACTATCAAAGGTATAGTTTTCTTTAATGTTTGATTTATAACCAGATTTAGGAGCTGGCTCTACAACCGGTTTTTGTTCTCGAGGCGGTTGTTTTGCCGTTGATTGCATGCTTGGCGCTGATTGTGTTTCAACCACTGGTGCAGCTTGTGCATTTAATAGCGGCTTGCTACCTACATCAAAGCGTAACTCGGGTGCTTCTACACCACAAATTTCTACCAATAATTCATTTATTCTATTTAAGTACTTCTCTCTCACCCAATCAAGTACGAAACGATTAGGCGCATAAATCGTCAAGGTATCTTCGGTACTTTCTGCTTGAAGTGGTCTGACCCACATACTGAATTGCTGCGAAGGCAATTCATCTTGCAATACATATAAACAACTTTGCCAAACCGACAGATACACAGTAAAACTCCCAGAGATATAATTTTTATTCCCGCACATCAATAATGATTCAAAAATCACACCTGTATTGCGTTTAAATGGCTCAATAAGCAGCCCAAGACCGACTATTATGAATGCACTTTATCCACAAGTAAAAGATTGATTTTTGTAAAATTGTTGATATCGATGTATAAATATAATAACAGACTGATTTAAATAGCTTTTTATTTTAAAGCTTGATTAGAGATCATAACAAAACTGGCAGCAGATCGCGACCACAATTTACGATCTAATTTACTTTTCCCATGCTTTTATTCACTTTTTATACAGGGGCTGTGGAAAACTTCTTATTTATGATGATCCTATCGGATCATGAAAATTGATCATAAATAAACATGCTTTACGCACTCTATTATGATTGACTTTTCGTCACTTCATCTATAATATCTCGCGCTCGCAATGGCACCTGTGCCAGGATCGCGACCTGCATAGGATGTTTTAACTTTAACCGATCGGATGAGATTGTTATGAAAAGAACTTTTCAACCTAGCGTTTTAAAACGCAAACGTACACACGGTTTCCGTGCTCGTATGGCAACTGTAAATGGCCGTAAAGTATTAGCTCGTCGCCGTGCTAAAGGCCGCAAAGTTCTTTCTGCTTAATTTATAAGTGGAAGACTTTAGCTTTGGCAGGGAGTTACGTCTGTTAACTCCCTCGCATTACTCTCGCATATTTAACGAACCCGCTCGGGCTGCAACTCCTTTATTTACCTTATTAGCAAAACCAAGTGACCAGTCTAAACCTAGGTTAGGCCTTACTGTTGCTAAAAAACGTGTAAAAAAGGCATGTCAACGAAACCGTATTAAACGTCTTGCTCGCGAAAGTTTTCGTTTAAACCAACACACGCTCGATAATATTGATATTGTGTTGATGGTTAAAAGTGGCATTGATGAACAGTCTAATGAAGAATTAACCAAACAACTTACAAAGCTGTGGCGTAAGATTAATGAACGCTGCAAACCTGGTGCCCCTAAACCGCCACCATTTAAAAAACGCCCAAACAAATCAGCTAAATCGACTAAACAAACCCAATAGCAATAGAATTACAGGGTTAATTAAGGTATCTTTAGCTCACCTTTTAATCATGCGTTTAAAATCTCATAGTGAGTCTTTAAATACATGGTATCTATTCACTAAACATAACGTAGGGGCATGTACAACATGAGGTTACTTAAACCACTTGCTGCTTTACCAACACGTTGTTTAGTTTTATTTATCCGCGGTTATCAAAAGTGGATTAGCCCGCTATTGGGTCCGCATTGTCGTTTTAATCCAACGTGCTCTAGTTACGCTATTCAAGCAATTAATTTGCATGGATCGGTAAAAGGGTGTTGGTTAGCTGTTAAACGCATATTAAAATGCCATCCTTTACATTCAGGCGGAGACGACCCCGTTCCTGAAAAATTAACCCGTATTAACCACCAACACGAGAAATAAGAGCTGTTATGGAATCGCAACGCACGTTTTTATTCATCGGCCTAATGCTAGT
This sequence comes from Pseudoalteromonas sp. BSi20311, assembly GCF_000239875.1. Taxonomy (NCBI): domain Bacteria; kingdom Pseudomonadati; phylum Pseudomonadota; class Gammaproteobacteria; order Alteromonadales; family Pseudoalteromonadaceae; genus Pseudoalteromonas; species Pseudoalteromonas sp. BSi20311. The sequence continues at coordinate 37,722 of NZ_BADU01000097.1, forward strand.
GTCGTTTTTATTATTTCAAGAGTGGAATAATGACTACAACACACCAAAAGCCGATCCTAGTGCCACTACACAAACACTAAAAGCCAATTCACCAGAATCAGATGATTATGTTCCAGCTTCATCAGACTCAGGTTTACCTGCTTCAACAACTTTAGCTAAACGCGCTGTTATAAATATTACAACAGACGTGTTTAAAGTAAAAATTGACACCAAAGGTGGTGATATTGTTGAATCAGACCTACTGAAATACGAAGAAGTAAAAGGTGAAGAAACACCCTTTATGCTTTTGGGTGAGTTTGATGGCAGTCAATACTTCTCTCAAAGTGGTTTAATTGGTTTAAATGGCCCAGATGCATCAGCAAATGGTCGTCCTACTTACCAATCAGAACAAACTTCTTATACTTTAACGGGTGATGAACTTCGTGTTCCTCTTCAGTTTACTGATAGTAACGGTGTAAGTTTCACTAAAACCTATGTATTCAAAAAGGGTCAATATGATGTTGGCTTAGAATATAAAGTTAACAACACCACTAGCGCGCCAGTACAAGTGCAACTTTACACACAAATAAAGCGCACCGTACAAGAAAAAGGCAGTATGGTTGATCAAAACTATTTAGGGGCTGCATACGGTACTGATGAAGAAAAATACGAAAAGTATAGTTTTTCAGATATGGCCGATAAAAACCTCAGCATTAATACCCAAGGTGGCTATGTTGCCTTTATTCAGCGTTACTTTGTAAGTGCTTGGGTACCAATGCAAGATCAAGCAAATACACTTTATAGTTTAATCACTAAAAGTAACGCGGCTATTATTGGTGTTAAAGACGAAGCGGTAAATGTTCAAGCTGGTAGTGAGCAAGTACTTACTGCGACTTATTACATGGGCCCTAAAGAGTCAGATAAACTTGAAGCGATTCACACTGACTTAGACTTAACCGTTGATTACGGTTGGTTATGGTTTATTTCTCAACCTTTATTTGTGCTATTAAAATGGTTACACAGTATTTTAGGTAACTGGGGTGTAGCAATTATTGCCATCACTATTATTGTTAAATCATTAATGTACCCACTGACTAAAGCACAGTACACCTCAATGGCTAAAATGCGTGCATTACAGCCTAAGATGAAGGCGCTAAAAGAAAAGTATGGCGATGATCGTCAAAAATTCGGCCAAGCGACGATGGAAATGTACCGTAAAGAAAAAGTAAACCCTATGGGTGGCTGTTTCCCTATTTTACTGCAAATGCCAATCTTCTTAGCCTTGTTCTATGTATTCTTAGAGTCTACAGAACTTCGTCACGCTGAATTTGTACTTTGGCTAACTGACCTTTCTGCGCAAGACCCATACTACGTATTACCAATCTTATTTGGTTTGAGTATGTTTGTTACACAAAAACTACAACCTATGACGGTTACCGATCCAATGCAGCAAAAAATGATGACCTTTATGCCGGTTATCTTCTCTGTGTTCTTCTTATGGTTCCCATCTGGTTTAGTACTTTACTGGTTAGTGTCTAACCTTATCTCTATTGTCCAGATGTTAATCATCTACCGTGGCATGGAAAAGAAAGGTATTAAAGTAAGGGGCGATTAATCCTCCCTACTTATATAAAGGCGACTTAGGTCGCCTTTTTTATTGCCAATTTTTTATAACAGCATTCGCGAGTGCCTATTTGATAGGTTACAATACCGCCATTACGTTATTTAAGTTGGCAAATAAACCGCATGATCAATCACGATACAATTGCAGCACAAGCCACTGCCCCAGGCCGAGGCGGTGTTGGTATTATTCGCGTTTCAGGAAACCTAGCCAAACAGGTTGCTGAAAAAATAATTGGCAAAGTCCCTAAAGTTCGCTATGCCGACTATGTGCCATTTAACACCCTTGCAGGTCAGCAACTTGACCAAGGTATTGCGATTTACTTTGCCGGCCCACACTCATTTACCGGTGAAGATGTACTCGAACTTCAAGGCCATGGCGGCCCTGTTGTGCTTGATATGCTACTTAAAGAAATTAGTAAAATAGACGGTGTACGTTTAGCAAAGCCTGGTGAATTCTCTGAGCGTGCGTTTATGAACGACAAGCTTGATTTAACTCAAGCAGAAGCAATCGCCGACTTAATTAATGCAACCAGTGAGCAAGCGGCTAAAAGCGCCCTACAGTCACTTCAAGGCCAATTCTCTAAACACATAGAAACCTTAGTTGAAAAAGTCATTCACTTGCGCATGTACGTAGAAGCGGCTATTGATTTTCCTGATGAAGAAATCGATTTTTTATCAGACGGAAAAGTGGGCGGTGATTTAAATACCATTATTGAGCAGCTTAATGCCGTAACCAATCAAGCCAAACAAGGCAGCATAATGCGCGAAGGTATGCGCGTCGTTATTGCTGGTCGCCCTAATGCAGGTAAATCAAGCTTACTTAATGCATTGGCAGGGCGAGAAGCGGCCATCGTAACTGAAATAGCTGGCACCACTCGTGACGTATTACGTGAGCATATACATATAGATGGTATGCCACTGCATATAATCGACACCGCAGGCTTACGAGAAAGCCCAGATAAAGTTGAGCAAATAGGTATTGAACGTGCCTGGGATGAAATAAACCAAGCCGATCGGGTATTATTTATGCTTGATGGTACCGATACAACTGATACCGATCCACATGCTATTTGGCCTGAATTTATGGCTAAATTACCCCAAGGTATGGGCGTAACCGTGATCAGAAATAAAGCCGATTTATCGGGTGATACGGTTGGTATGGATCAAGAACAACAATATCCGGTCATCAGTTTAAGCGCTAAAAATGCTGACGGTATAGAACTAGTGCGTGAGCACTTAAAAGCCTGCATTGGTTTTGATGGTGCCACAGAAGGTGGCTTTATGGCACGCCGTCGTCACTTAGATGCACTGGAACACGCAGCCTATCACTTAGATACCGGTAAAACACAATTAGAAATGCACGTGGCCGGTGAAATCCTCGCTGAAGAACTACGTTTAACACAGCAGTATCTTAACGAAATAACTGGTGAATTTACTTCTGATGATTTGCTTGGCAAAATTTTCAGCTCGTTCTGTATCGGTAAATAGTTGAACTAATAATTTAATCATTAAGGGCACCTAGGTGCCCTTTTTAATGTCCTACTATTTTTAATATCGACTCGCCAAAATGTATTTTAATAACTCACTTTAAAAACCAAACAGACTAAAAAATATAGCTAAATTGCACCAATATTAGCCTCCATTCATGTTTAAAAATGTGTTTAAGGCAGATGAGCTAAACCTATAATCACACCAAACAACAGATAAGCTACCTACATTAATAGTAAAAAATTAAGCTTATTTCGCCCTAAAAGAGAACCTATTACATTAGCTTTTCAAGCTGGGGCATAGGTAATTATCAAACCATAAAAATAAAACGTACCTAAAAAGTAAGTTTGATCGCCCACTCCACCAGCAAAATATAGTTAATTT